>NZ_JBQENT010000006.1:0-179039 GCF_052044855.1 Metabacillus sp. 22489 | reverse complement strand
GGTCTGGCCAGTAGAAGTAGTACACGTGGGGAACCGTTCAGAAGCCCTTTAGGGTTTGGTCAGTAACAAAGGCTTTCAGCCGCAGAGAAAACCACCCGTTATCACGGGTGGTTTTTATTTGGTGGCAATTAGCTTAAGCTTGAGTACATGTGAATTTACTTTCTTGAAACGATTTTAAATGAAATAATTGTTAACAGGTAGGTCTAAATAAACAACAGAGCTCTGCTGATAATAAGTGGTTCACTTCGTCAAGATTAAGCCTGTAATAATTCCAAGTCCCTCTCGTTTCTCTTATGATAAGATTGGCATCTAACAGGATTTTTAAATGATAGGAAAGCTTTGATTGTGCCATATTCATCATTGGGGCTAGGTCATTTACGTTTATCTCTCCTTTTTGTGTAAGGAGATTCATAATTTGCAATCTTTTTTTATCGGCAATCGCTTTAAATTTACCCTCATACATTTCAAACGTTTTTTCTAATGAAGCATCTTGCTGTTCTAGCTCCTTATTCAATTCTCATTCACTTCCTTACTTCATCAAAAATTTTTGATATTTTTACTATATAATTGGGATTATCATCTGTCAACTTGTATAATCAAAGAAAGTCGATGAGACGATAAAAGTTTTGAAGGGGACGTAAAGTTATGCTACAAATTAAAGATTTACAACAGATACACTGGGAACAGGTGAAAGAAATATATGAAGAAGGAATCGCAACAGGAATTGCTACGTTTCAAACAGAAGCACCAAAATGGGAGGAATGGGACGCTGGCCATATAGCTGACTGTCGCTTTGTTGCCATTCTCGATGATAAGGTAGTTGGTTGGACAGCCCTAAGTCCGTTCTCGAGTAGAGCAGCATATTCAGGTGTTGCAGAGGTAAGCATTTATGTTCGTACAGAGTATAAGGGAAAAGGAATTGGAAGGCTACTATTAAATACTTTAATTAAAGCAAGTGAGGAATGTGGATTTTGGACGTTACAAGCCAGCATCTTTCAAGAAAATATAGGAAGTATTCACTTGCACAAGCAGGCTGGATTTAGAGAGGTAGGAGTGAGAGAACGTATTAGTAAGCTTAATGGTAGATGGAGAAATATTTTGCTTTTTGAAAGAAGAAGTTCTTTACAATCTTTAAATGATTAATCAGATTAGCTTTTTTAAGCAAATGGAGCCTCCTTTCGTGTGTATGATTAAAATGCAATTCACAGATAATAAGCCGAGACTGTTACGTTATAACTTTTGGCTTTATGAAAACATACAAGGTTTTTCGTTAAAAAGGAGGTACCATTTTGGCTGAAGCGAAATTGGATTCGAAGGTTATGTCTTTGCTAGAAAATAAAATTCAATTAATTGAAACCGAAAAAGGAGCTATATACTTAGTCGGACCAATAAAATTGCCTGTTAATTTATATGGAGAAACAGTAGAATTTCAGTGGTATTGCTGGTTGAATTGCGATACTGTTACAGATAATTATGAACAAATTATTAAAACATTATCGTCGGCGAATCTAGCTGAGCATCAACAATCAAGCGTTTTAGTTTATGGTGATTTCGCGGAAAATGATGAAGCGCTTATTCGCATGCATTCCATTTGTCATACAGGGGATATTTTTGGAAGCAAAAGATGTGATTGTGGCTTTCAGCTGAAGCAATCGATGAAAATGATTGTTAAACATGGGACTGGTGCGTTATTTTATCTTGCTAATCATGAAGGTAGAGGAATTGGCCTCTTTAGTAAAGCAATGGCGTATATCCTTCAGGAGAATGGCTTTGATACAGTTGAGGCAAATGAAGGTCTTGGCTTTGTCGATGACGCAAGAAACTATGATGATGCGATTTTAGTTCTTAAACGATTACGCAAAAAGCCAGTAACACTCATTACAAACAATCCAAAAAAATTAGCAGCATTAAAAGATGCAGGATTGCCTCTAAATGATCGGATACCTTTATGGGGAGATATATCTGAATACAATGAAAAATATTTACAAACGAAGGTAAACCGTTCAGGACATTTAAGACAAAATGAAGGCTGTCCTAATGATTAACACAAAAAGCTAGCCAAGCCTATCATTAGTTAGAGGGCTTGGCTATATATACTATACAATGTGTTTTCAAGCTCTATTTTATAAAGAGGTATACATATGAAATCAGTCACTTAACATCGAAACTTTCCGTTAGAGTGTCTGACACATTTTAATTAGTCCACCGTACGATACTTTTCTACTCGAGAATCGTTAATCACTCCATCCCAGTTTAAGCCAAAGGTGAAGTCATAAGCATTTCCTTCTGTATCAATGTGTACCTCCATATCATGTGGAACATCTTCATATTGCTCTTCTACAGTCTTCATGTTAGCTGGCATTTGGAATGGGAGAAGCCCTGAAGGTTCAACATTACCTGAAACAATATCAAGTATCGCTTGGTCTTGGACACCAAAGTTTACGAGAATTCCATCGACCTTACCCTCAAATTCAGCAAGTACTGACGGAGTACTCATGTTGATTGAAACAATGACAGGCTTGTCACCCATTTTCTTTTTTGTTTCAAGTACAAGATCGAGATCTTTTGTATTTGCAGCTGTGACTGTTTTACCTTTGTAAGATCTATTTGTGAAATCTTCTGTTGGATGTCCACCAGCTATACTTACTTCTCTAGCAAATTCAGCTGTATATTCACCGTATTGGAGGGTGATTGGTAAGTAACCATTTCCGCCACTTTTGCGATCTTCAACAGAATAACCAAGACCGCCATCGGGACTTTTGATTCCAACTAGTGCAAAATCCGCTTTACTAGGATCATTTGTAACATGAAAATATTTTTTTACAACATCAAGATTAAATGGAACTGCAAAATAACCAGGTGTAACTCCTCCACCAAAGCGAGCTTTCACTGGAGGATACCAGCGTTCAGGGACATAGGCTGTTAATTTTTTATTATTCTTTGCTTTCAGTGGTAACACATTATCTTTGTTCTTGAGCATGACAATCGACTTGAGTTGTGCTTCAAAACCTGCTTCCATAAATTCAGCATTACCGACAGTTTCAGATGTCTCTTTAACGTCAAGATAAGGATTTTCGAATAGACCTACTTGGAAAATGTTTTTTAACAATCTAACTGCTGATTCCTCGAAACGATTGCGCATGAATTCTTCTCCATGTTCCTCAACACCCATTTCATATGCGGCTAATATATCATCAGATTCATCAACACCGCCAAATTGGTCCACACCGTTCATAATCACTTTATAGAATCGTTCTGGAACGGTAAGATGTTCAACACCCCATGACGTTCCATAACCGAATTTCTCCATATCATCGATTTCATAACCAATATCCTCGGTTATTCCCCAGTCTGTCGTAATGACTCCTTCATAACCATACTTATTTCTTAAAAGATCATTGATCATATATTTACTATATGAATTTCCAACATTCTCGCCATACTTTGTATCTTGATTCCATGAAATTGTATAGTAAGGCATAATGGCAGAAACTGAGCCTGTACCACCTTTTAAGTCAAATGCACCTTTTAAAAACGGAATAAGATGTTCATCAAAGTTGTTACCTGGATAAACGGCGTATTTGCCAAAAGGATAATGCGCGTCACGGCCAGCCTCACCAGATCCACCGCCAGGCCAGTGTTTTGCCATTGTATTGACACTTGTGTATCCCCACGCATTAGCGATTTCATCTTCTCCGCTAGATGTTTGGAACCCATCAGCATAGGCTCGAGCCATGTCTGCAGAAAGGTTCGGATCTTCACCAAATGTACCTGGGAACCGATACCAACGAGGATCAGTTGCAATGTCAATTTGTGGTGAAAGTGCTGTTGAAATTCCAAGTGCACGATACTCCTTTGAAGCAATTTCACCAAATTCCTCAATAATCTCAGGATCAAAAGTGGCAGCTAACCCGATAGACTCTGGCCACATTGAAATATCTCCGCCAGCTCCAGCATTAAACTCTGCACTCGAATCTGAACCGTGGCGTGGATCTGAACTATTATTTAATGGAATACCTAAACCCAATCCTTCAGCCAAGGCTTGAGCATGATTATTCCATTGTGCCGCCGTCTCTGGACTTGCAACACGTGTAATCAATACGTGGCGAAGATTATCATTAACTATATAACTTCTCTGAGCTTCAGTTAATTCAGCGGAATTAATACTTTGATGCGAGCTGTATAGCATTAAACCGGAAATTTGTTCAATTGACATTTTTGATGATAAATCCTTAGCACGTTCTTCAACAGAAAGTCGCCAATCTTCATATTTATCTAACTTTTTATTCTTGTTCAAGTCCTTAAATGCGTATCCACCCTTAATGATATATTCAACACCTGAGTTTACTGAATAACCTAAAGTTGGACCATTTCTATTTGTGACATAGTTTATTTCACCTGATTCAACTACAGACCATTTACGTCCGTTATCTTTTGATAGCCCGGCACCTTTGCCATTATTTTTAGTATTAGCGCTACTTCCAAGAACTGGACTTTGCATTCCTAGTACAATAGCTGCAATAGAAACAATACTTATTACTTTTTTAAAGCCTTTTAGCATAGTTGAACCTCCTTTTATCATATAAAAATCATGGTTGATGTGTCTGAAAACTTTCAGATAGTGTCTTGTTGATTTAATTGACAGTGTTTAATAAGGGAAAACCTGTATAAGCGCAATTTTATTTTGGGAAGAGTAAATAATTTAGGTAACTTTTTTAATAGATATGGATTTACAATGAAAGGACAGTTGCAGCATCGGATTGAGTGTGAAAATGATTTTATAAGTATTTTCTATCTACTATCGCCTCCTTCATTATGAAATCGCTTACTACTTTTATTTTAAAGGATAATCAACAAGGCCAATTAAAGTATTATTAGTATTTTTTTAAGAATATCTGGATTTTTATATCATAATAAATTCAAATTGATTCACATAATCAGGCTGAGGGCTATTGTGAAAATGATTAATTTTACGAGGGGGTTTTTTGAAGGAAAGGGTTTGTCTACTATTAAGGCTGTAAGCAAACCTTTTTAGGTAAATTCCTTAGTCAGTCTTGATCTTAGTAGTTAGGTTAATTCTTTAAAATTTTTCTAGATGTAAATAACGATAATTTATTATGCCTTATTCGACAGGAGTTAGAAGAGAAATTACATATTAAACACACCTCACTTCAATCGGAAGGGGAAAAAACACCTTTAGGAAATTGCGAACAAGTTAATTGTTTTTGCTAAATTTCTTAACAGAAGTATACATGTATAATTATCCTAGAGTGGCTAAAACTATATTTACATGATTTAGAGCAGCAGGGATTGATTACCAATGCGAACACTAAATAGAAGACGTAAAAATACAATTCCGTTTATTATTTTATTAGTTATTCATGTTGTAATGCTAATTTATACGGTAAGAAAGAAAAATGACAAGAGCTTATTAGTATTGCTTTTTTCAAACATTGGTTTTGCCTATATATTTGAGGCAGTAGTCTTAAACTTCTTAAAAGGATATACGTATTTACCAAAAATAGTGAAAAATAAAGTTCATGATAATATATTAGGTGCAGTCTTTTCACAGGCTATTTATGTGCCGATTGTCGCTACCTTTATATCAGCATTCAAGTTAAATTGGAAGTGGAAGGTGTTATTTTCAACTTATTTTTCAATTATTGAGAGGCTATTTATTAAATGGAAAATCTTTCGAACAAAGTGGTGGAAGACTTCATATACATTCGTCTTCACATTTGTCTATTTTTTCTTAAGTGACAGTTGGAATAAATTATTGAGGAAAAATTATTTTCTCGTTAGGAAAATAACAGAATACTTATCGATTTATTCAATAGGTTCGACAGGATTATTTTTTCTGGCTATATTCAAAAATTTCAAATTAGGTAGAGGCCGTATCCATACTTGGAAAGAGCATTACACAATGATTCCTTTTTATGCTTCTAGCTTTGCCTTGATTCAGATAGGGTTGAATCAATTGAAATCGAGAAGGGTAAAATTTTTGTTATTGATTTGTGTTAATGGTATTGATTATCTTTTAGCAAGACTGAAATTTTTAAAGGATAATAAATCATCAAAATATCTAATTTTGCATCATCTATTAGGATACTTTATTTCAAAGAAAGTGCTGAAATTTGTTTCAACTACGATGAAATCAGAGGAAATAAAAGAGCAAACATCTTTTCCAAACAAATAATAGGTTTAGGAGAGGATGTTTGCTCGAATCTTGTATAAAGTTAATGATTATTTAAAATATATTTTTCAATTGCATGTGCTACACCGTGCTCATTATTTGATAATGTGACAACATCGGCTTTTTCCTTAACTGTTGGGTCTCCGTTTTCCATTGCAATGGATAATCCCGCAACATCCATCATTGGTACATCATTGAAGTTATCCCCAATAGCTACTGTGTCTTCGATTGGAATCGAGAAATACTCTGCCATTACTTTTATACCGTTTCCTTTATTTCCGTTTACGTCCATAATTTCAACATTATAAGGTCCAGACGTTGTAATCGAAATCCCCTCAATTTTTTCAAGTGTAGAAATAAGCTCCATTTTCCCTGAAATTGTTGGGATGAAGAATTTTTGGACAGCGAGATCCTTTTTTGCTAAGACATCGTCTATGTTTTCAAAGATTTTAACTGTATCTGTTTCTTTAGGTTGTTCAGTTAAAAATTTATATTCTTTTGAAGATAAATTGTTACAAAATTCTTTGTTTTCCTCTAAAAATGCTAATATCCGTTCAGTCCAAGATGAAGCAACATAAATGCCGTGACTTGTATAAACTTTAAATGGATATTTTTTTTCATTTAGAATCTGTGCGACTGTGTTAACATTTTCTTTATTAATCGAGATTTGACTTAGTAGTTTTCCGTCGGCAACAACCATTGTCCCATTGCTCCCTGCTAATGGGCATGATAGGGGAGTTTTAGCAAGAACGTTCTTAATATCCTCTGGTGCACGACCGGAACAAATCATAACGATATGACCAGCATCTTGTGCTTTTTGGATAGCTTGGACATTTTCTTGAGATATCTCGATATGGGATGACAATAATGTGCCATCAAGGTCGATTGCGATTAGTTTTTTCATTTGTTTGTCTCCTTTACTACTTGTCATTTCTTAGGCTATGTAGTGTGATTCATTCCCCTATTATGACATATTTTTAGTCAGAAGGTAAGGTGACAACTAGTAAAGTTCTACTAGCTGATAAAGTCAAATCTTTTTCTTCTTTGAAAAAAGCGATATACTGTCCAAAGAAAAAGCTTTTGGAGGGATTTTAATGGTTCGTTTCGGAATTATCGGTACAAACTGGATTACAGAGCGATTTTTACAAGCTGCGAGTAAGGTTGAGGATTTTTCACTTACAGCGGTTTATTCAAGAACAGAGGAGAAGGCAGTTGAATTTGCTAAGAAATATGAGATTCAACATACATATACAGATTTAACGGAATTTGCACGAAGTCAGGAATTCGATGCAGTTTATATAGCAAGCCCGAATTCATTACATGCTGAGCAGGCAATTCTTTGTATGACAAATGGCAAACATGTTCTTTGTGAAAAACCGATTGCTTCAAATACAAAGGAAATAGAAGAAATGATTTCTGTTGCTAAAAAGCATTCAGTTGTTTTAATGGAAGCAATGAAAACAACATTGTTGCCGAATTTTCTTCAAATTAAGGAATCGTTACATAAAATTGGGAAAATCCGCAGATATTTTGCAAGCTATTGTCAATATTCATCTCGTTATGACAAATATAAAGAAGGAATTGTCCTAAATGCATTTAAGCCGGAATTTTCAAATGGTTCTTTAATGGATATTGGGATTTATTGTGTATATCCCGCGGTCACACTATTTGGTGAACCAAACAAAATTCAAGCTTCAAGCTATATGCTAGAATCAGGTGTCGATGGTGAAGGGAGCATGCTATTAACTTACGATGAGATGGATGCTGTCATTATGTATTCGAAAATTACAGATTCTCATATCCCATCAGAAATTCAAGGGGAAAATGGTAGTATCATTATTGATAAAATTCATACCCCAGAGAAGGTGACGATTCGATACAAGGATGGAACGGAAGAGGATATGACAGTCGCACAGGATGAAAATAGCATGTACTATGAAGCAAAGGAATTTGTCAGCCTAGTTAAGAAGAATCAGATCGAATCAGAAATAAATTCACATGAAAACACGTTGATAACTGGGAGAATAATTGAAGAGGCTAGGAAACAGATTGGGCTAACGTTTCCTGCAGATAAATAAAGATTAGAAAATACTTGGGACCTTCTCCAAGTATTTTTTTATGTAAAATTTCGGATATTAATTAAAAAATAGGAAACATTAACTAGTGGAATAAATCCATGTATAAGACATTCGAGGAGGTTTAGAAATGACAACGGATAATACAAATCCAACAAATGAGGAACATGAGGATACGTTAACAAATAGGCAAGGACATCCTGTGACAAATAACCAAAATATTAGAACAGTTGGGAACCGTGGTCCTGCAACATTAGAAAATTATGATTTTATCGAAAAAATAAGCCATTTTGACCGTGAACGGATCCCTGAACGGGTTGTTCATGCAAGAGGTGCCGGAGCACATGGATATTTTGAAGCATATGGAACAGCAGGTGATGAACCTGTATCAAAGTATACAAGAGCAAAGCTATTCCAAGAAAAGGGGAAAAGAACCCCTGTATTTGTTCGATTTTCATCTGTTATTCATGGCGGACATTCGCCTGAAACACTACGTGACCCTAGAGGATTTGCTGTCAAATTTTATACCGAAGATGGAAACTGGGATTTAGTCGGTAATAACTTGAAAATCTTTTTTATTCGTGATGCACTTAAATTTCCAGATATGATTCATGCGTTTAAGCCAGACCCTGTTACAAATATTCAGGATAGTGAACGCTTTTTTGATTTTTGTGCAAATTCACCGGAAAGCTTTCACATGGTTACATTTGTTTATTCTCCTTGGGGAATACCAGCAAATTACCGCATGATGCAAGGATCTGGAGTAAATACATACAAATGGGTTAACAGTGAAGGGGAAGCGGTTCTTGTTAAATATCATTGGGAGCCAAAACAAGGAATTAAAAATTTAACACAAAAAGAGGCAGAGGAAATTCAAGCGAAAAACTTTAATCATGCAACACAGGATTTATATGAAGCAATTGAACGTGGCGATTATCCAGAGTGGGAGTTGCTCGTTCAAATTATGAGTGATGATGACCATCCAGAACTAGACTTTGACCCATTAGATGATACAAAACTATGGCCAGAAGACCAGTTCCCATGGCTTCCAGTTGGAAGAATGGTTTTAAATAAGAACCCTGAGGACTATTTTACGGAAGTCGAGCAAGCGGCATTCGGTACAGGGGTTTTAGTTGATGGTTTAGATTTTTCGGATGATAAAATGCTCCAAGGACGGACATTCTCATATTCAGATACACAAAGATATCGTGTTGGCGCCAACTATTTACAATTGCCGATCAATGCGCCGAAAAAACGAGTTGCTACAAATCAAAGTGGCGGACAAATGCAATATAAGGTTGATCGTGCACCTGGGCAAAATCCGCATATTAACTATGAACCATCTATTTTAGGCGGATTAAAAGAAGCAAAGCAAAATGGAAAAGAATATACGCCAAAGGTTGAAGGTCGTCTCGTCCGTGAATCGATTGACCGTCAAAGCAATACGAAGCAGGCTGGTGAAACATACCGTCGCTTTGAAGAATGGGAAAGAACAGAGCTTATTACAAATCTTGTGAATGATTTATCAAAATGTGATCCGAGAATTCAAGAAAAAATGATTGCTCTAGCGGAGGAAGCCGATGAGGAATACGGAAGACGTTTGAAAGAAGGGCTTGCCAATGCTTCTAAGGAAGGGTCAACACAAAAGCCTCTTGGCAATCGTGATGGTGATAAATCTGTAGAATTAGCAGAAGAGCTAGGACATGACGCTGATCCATACTAATTAAGGACAAAAAGTTGCATAGGAGGGGAAAGAATGGCTAGAAGAAGCAATCATAAAAATCAACAAAAGCAAGTAAAAAAGGCGAGCGATGCCATTGCTACTGACAGAGATTTTGGCAATGATTTAGCTGAAAAGAATCATAACGAGAAAAAGTAAAAGGAAACATTAAAATTGAGAAAAATATGAAAAAAGTGGTAATAAACTATGTGTCCTCCTACTATCATTTGTGTAGATACTAGTTTGTACCACTTTTTCATTTACATAAGGACGTAATGGGCGGAATGCATATCAGTCCTTATTTTTGAACATATACGATATAATGTTTCTTAAGCGCTTGAAAATAATTAAATGAATTAAAGCATCCATTTAGTTTATTTAAATATTTTTTAAGCTTTAACAAGAGAAAAAAAGAAATTAATGAATGAAGGGGGAAATATATGACAGAAATACCGATGGAATTGAAGGAACAGTTAAAAAAACATCAGGGCTCTTCAAAATCAAAGATCGCCAAACGTGCTTTTTTTATCTTTATTGGTGCGGTGTTAATGGCGGTTGGATTAGAAATATTTTTAGTACCGAATAATGTAATCGACGGAGGAATTGTTGGGATTTCCATCATTCTTTCACATTTATTAGGGATGAATCTTGGACTGTTCATTTTCATTTTAAATATCCCGTTCTTTTTCATAGGCTATAAACAAATTGGTAAAACCTTTGCATTGTCTACATTGTTTGGGATATCTGTTTTATCGATTGCAACAGCTATTTTTCATCCAGTACCAGCGTTTACCGAGGATATCCTCTTAGCAACAGTGTTTGGTGGGATTATTCTAGGTGCTGGGGTCGGAATGGTGATTCGCTATGGTGGCTCACTTGATGGAACCGAAATATTAGCAATCTTGTTTAATAAAAAGCTTCCGTTTTCTGTTGGTGAAATTATTATGTTTTTTAATATATTTATTCTCGGAAGTGCTGGTTTTGTCTTTGGCTGGAATCGCGCGATGTATTCCTTAATAGCCTACTTTGTTGCCTTTAAAACGATTGATATTGTCCTTGAGGGACTTGATGAATCGAAGTCAGCGTGGATAATAAGTGAGCAATATCAAGAAATAGGAGATGCGATCATCGCACGATTAGGTCGAGGCGTAACTTACCTAAATGGGGAAGGTGCTTATACGGGCGATGATAAAAAGGTTATTTTCTGTGTCATCACTCGTCTTGAGGAGGCAAAGCTAAAATCAATTGTTGAGGATCATGACCCAACAGCGTTTTTAGCTGTAGGTAACATTGCGGAAGTCCGTGGTGGCCGGTTTAAGAAAAAGGATATTCATTAAAACTCTGTCATAGGCAGAGTTTTTTTCTTTTCGAAATGGGAACATGATATTGTATTTTGTCGAATGACAGATTTTTATTGAAAGTTGACAAATTATTTTCTAAAGTTGGGAGATTTAAACGTATAGTTGATAGATTTCACGTAAAAGTTGACAGATTTTTTTAAAAACGACCGTGCTAGAGGATTTTTCGGCTAAAATAGATGGATTTTCAATAAAAGTATCTCTTTACAAAAAATAAGTTATTTTGAAAAAAATCGCTCATACGATAGTAAGGACAAGGAATGCTTGGACGAAATTGAAGATAGGGTGTGAACGGACGAATGGAGGAAGCGATTCTACGTTTGTTAGAATGGGTAACAGACCTAGGGTATTTTGGTATTGCCCTTGGATTAATGCTTGAAATTATACCGAGCGAAATTGTCCTTGCTTACGGTGGGTATATGGTTCTCTTAGGAAAGATAGATTTTGTCGGAGCTGTCATCGCAGGTGTTGTCGGTGGAACAATTGCACAGTTATTTTTATATTGGCTAGGAAGCTATGGAGGGAGACCTTTTCTTGAAAAGTATGGCAAGTTTCTTTTCATCAATAAACACCATTTAGATGTTTCGGAGCAATGGTTTGAAAAGTATGGAACAGGTGTCATCTTTGGGGCGAGATTTATCCCGGTTGTAAGACATGCCATTAGTATTCCTGCGGGCATCGCGAAAATGTCAGTTTGGAAGTTTATGATTTATACAACGGCAGCAATGATTCCTTGGACAATCTTCTTTTTATATTTAGGAGTAGAATTAGGTAGTAACTGGATGTATATTAAAGAAGTAGCAAGACCGTATCTTATTCCGATTATGTGCTTTGCGTTTTGTATGGCAATCGTTTATATTCTAGTAAAAAAATTCAAACGGCCAAAATTAAATTAAGCGGATAAACTAAAAAAGGGTCAGACCCCTCAACAAACACTAGTATAAACTTATCATTAGTTTATATATTGTGTTTAGGGGTCAGACCCTTTCGTTTTGAACCACTTTCAGCCCTGTTAATTCATTCCTAGATAAATGAGAATCGCATCGCGTAAAAACTTCGTACCACCTTTTACGGTTTTGTCATAGTAAGCGGTGAATCGTTCATCGGCAACGTACATTTCAGCGAGCCCGGCATGTGCTTCCTTCGAATAACTTGACCATGAATACATTAGCCATTCTTTATGCTTTGCAGCAAGCTCCTGTGCTAATTCTGATGAAGGGTCACCCGTTTCATAGGCTTTCTTAAGTAAGGTGTTGATTTCCTCACCTAAGCTTGTCATTGCTTCATATTTCTCTTGTGACATCCCCATTAGCTTCGCATTGCTGGCATCAACTGTTTCATCACCATATTTTTCACGAATTTCCTTACCGTATTTCGCTTCATTTTCTTCGATCATTTTTTCCTTTAATCCTTCAAATTTATCTTTATCTTGCATATCAATTCCTCCTTCTTTACTCGCAATCGTTTTTTCGATCGTTTCAATCATTTTGTCAAGACGGTCCCGTTTTTTTGTAAGATTTTTATAGTGATTTTTCAATGCCTCTGTTTCATTAAAACTAGGCTTGGAGATGATGTTCATAATGTCCTCCAGGCTTACTTCTAATTCGCGATAAAATAAGATTTGTTGAAGAAGATCGACTTCCTTATCACTATAAATACGGTATCCAGATTCATTGATTCTAGCTGGCTTCAGTAAACCTATTTGGTCGTAGTATCTAAGTGTGCGGCCGCTAACACCTGATAACTGAGCAAGCTTGTTGACTGTATATTCCATTGCTAACCCTCCTGACAGTTTCATCATAAACGTTGACGTTGCGTAAAGGTCAATAGGAGAAAATAAAAATTTTACATTTGTTTTTTCATTAATAGTCTGGATTGAAAATTGTACTTTAGCTTTAACCGTTGAGCTTTAGAAGAGTCCTCATTACTTTAAAAGAACAATCATTCTAAAAGTGTACCATTTATTTATTAGGATAATCATAATAAAAAGACCAAATCGTAGGAGATTTGGTCAAAGCTTATTACAAGTCATCAAAGCCATTATCAACATGGTTTACCTTAGTATATTGTCGAGATTTTTGTTCGAAGAAGTCTGATTTACCTAAATCAACTTCTTCGTATGCTTTAATCCATTTTAATGGGTTTGTTCGATAGCCTTCATATGGACGATCAAATCCAAGCTGATTACAACGGACATTTGTGTAAAATTTAATATAATCCTCAACATCCTGCATATTAATTCCATCAATTTTGTTTCCGATGATTGTGCGGCCCCATTCAATTTCAAGCTCTGCTGCTTTCATAAACGTTTCTTTTACAAATGTAGCGAGCTCTTCATTATCATATTCTGGGTTTTCCCTTAATACTTCTTTAAAGATTTTAACGAATAAATCAACATGGATTTGCTCATCACGATTAATGTAGTTAATCATTGTGCTCGTTGCAACCATTTTTTGATTACGAGCAAGGTTATAAAAGAATGCAAAGCCGGAATAGAAGAATAGCCCTTCTAAAATGACGTCATAGACAATTGATTTTAGAAGGTTTTCTACTGTCGGGTTCTCAGCAAAGTCTTGATAGCCTTGAGTTACAAATTCATTTCGCTTACGAAGTGTAGGCTCACTTCGCCAATATTCAAATACATCGTCCTGTACTTGTTTTGGGACTATGCTTGAAAGGACATATGAATACGAATGATTATGAATAACTTCCTGTTGAGCGAGAATAATCATTAATGCATTTATACTTGAATCTGTTAAATAATCTGCTACTTTCCCAGCATAGTCTGTTTGAATACTATCGAGAAGGGCAAGGAGGCCGATAATTTTAAGAAAGGCATCCTTTTCATTATCTGAAAGGCTAGGATATTGCTTCGTATCCTGTGCCATATTGATTTCAAATGGTGTCCAGAAGTTGCTTAGCATTTTTTTATATTTAGGAAATGCCCATGAATACGCAACATCATCCCAGTTTAAGACATTAGAGCTTTCGCCGTTAACAATCGCAGTTGAACGATTAGGTGCATCTGCATCCATAATTTTTCGTTTTGTTAATAGTTTTTCCGTCATTTAATATGTCTCCTTTATAGAAGGTTTCCTCATCTTAAAACATGCTTGTCCAATTTAATAAATCGTAAACTCCTAGCAAACTAAATGTAGCTTAGCTTGCACAGGAGTCACATTCTTCAATTGTGCTTGAAGTAGAGCGGACATAGTAGGTAGTCTTTAAACCTTCCTTCCATGCAGTTAAATGCAACTCTAATAAATCTTTCGCTTTAATAGTGTTTTGTACATAAAAGTTAAAGGAAATAGATTGGTCAATATGTCGTTGACGAGCAGCATTTTGTTTAATGCTCCAACGTTGGTCAATTAAATAGGCTGATTTGTAAAACCATGTTGTCGTCGGATTTAAATCAGGCACAGTTACCGGAATCTTATAATCTTTCTTTTCCTCTGAATAAACCTTTTGGAAGATTGGATCAATACTTGCAGTACTTCCAGCAAGAATCGATGTTGAAGCATTCGGAGCAACCGCCATTAGATAGCCGTTACGGATTCCATGCTTGCTTATCTCAGACTTTAATGAGTCCCAATCAAGGCTGCTGTTATCTGAGCGATAGCCTTTTTTGTCAAAATAAGCTCCAGTTTCCCAATCAGAACCTTTAAATACCGGGTAAGAACCCTTTTCTTTGGCAAGCTCTAAGCTTGCTTTAATCGTTAAGTAGGAGATTTTTTCATAAAGCTCATCAGCATAATGAACTGCTTCGTCATTTTCCCACTTTAATTGTTTTAATGCTAATAAATGATGCCAGCCGAACGTACCTAAGCCAATTGCACGATATTTTTGATTCGTTAATTTCGCTTGCAGTACAGGGATTGTGTTTAAATCTATGACATTATCAAGCATTCTTACTTGAATACTTATTAATTTTTCAAGAACATCTTCAGTAACTGCTTTCGCAAGATTAATAGAGGAAAGATTACATACAACAAAATCACCTGGTGTTTTCACCGTGATAATTTTACCATCCTCTGTGTATTGCTCTTCTACTGTTGTTGGACTTTGGTTTTGCGTAATTTCTGTGCAAAGATTGCTGCAGTAAATCATTCCTTGATGAGAATTCGCATTATGACGATTTACTTCATCACGATAGAACATATAAGGAGTGCCACTTTCTAACTGACTGATCATAATTCGTTTCATAATTTCAATTGCAGGCACTTTTTCCTTTGATAGCTGTTCATTTTCTACACATTCCCAATATTTTTCGCGGAACGAACCATTGCCTTTTTGCTCATCATAAAAATCCTCAATGCTATAGCCCATCACTTGGCGAACCTCATGTGGATCAAATAAATACCAGTCACCACGTGCTTCTACCTGTTCCATAAAGATATCTGGAATACAAACACCAGTGAATAAGTCATGTGTTCGCAACCGTTCGTCACCATTATTAAGCTTTGCATCTAAAAAGGAGAAAATATCTTTATGCCAAACGTCTAAATAAACAGCAATTGCTCCTTTTCGTTGCCCGAGCTGATCAACACTTACTGCTGTATTATTAAGCTGCTTCATCCACGGAATGACACCTGAAGAAACACCTTTGAAGCCTTTTATATCACTGCCACGGCTACGGATTTTACCGAAATATGCTCCGATTCCGCCACCTGATTTAGATAAATTGGCAATATCGGTATTGCTGTCAAAAATGCCTTGAAGACTATCATCGATCGTATCGATGAAACAGCTAGATAATTGGCCTACAGGCTTTCCAGCATTTGATAAAGTTGGTGTAGCTACTGTCATATATAAATTACTCATTGCCCAGTAGGCTTGTTCAATTAAGGCAAGACGATTTTCCTTCTTTTCATTTGCCATTAAAGTCATCGCAATGATTAAAAAGCGCTCCTGTGGAAGCTCGAAAATCTCTTTTGTAAAATCGCGTGTCAAATAACGATCAGCTAAAGTACGGAGACCGATGTATGTAAATAATTGATCTCTTTCAGGCACAATGAATTTACCGATTTCTTCAATTTCTGATTTCGAATAATTCTCTAATAGCATTTTATTGTAAAGACCCTTTGAAACAAGAGTTTGAATCAATTCGTAAAAGTCGCCATATTGTTTTTCTCTATCATAGCCTCTATTTGCAGCAGCTTCCTTATAAAGCTTTTTTAAATAGATGTGTGCACAAAAGTATGTCCACTCTGGCTCTTGTTCATTGATACGGGAGAGCCCTTCTAAAATTAAGAGATTCGTAAGTTGATCAACCGTGTACGTATCACGTTGCATAACTGTATGAATGATTCGATTAAGATAGTCATCAATATGTAGTGTTGGATAATGCTGATGGATGTTTTTTATAAAAGAAGTTAATTTTTTTTCATCAAAAGGGATCTCGTTGTTGTTGCTATCAATAATAATTGGTGAGTAAGTGGTTGTAGTCATAGTATTTCCTCCATCTGTGTTCAATTAGTGCTCAGGGGATTAAGCGACAAAACGACAGATAAGAGCAGAGTGTTAAACCCTGTTTAAAAACTTACTATCGTTCCCGCTTCTCATTCCCCGGAGAAGGTGAAACTTTAGCGAATACTAGGCAGGTCTCCTGACTTATGCTCTTCCTACTATGAGTCCTTCCCATACTTGATGTACAGTGGTTATCTCAGTTCGTCACACTTACAGTTGCGGGGACAGCTCTGGACTTTCACCAGATTCCCTTATTAAGCCTATTTTGGCACCTATCATTCGCAAAGAATACAATATATAGTTATTTTATCAAGAAAACTATCAATATATAGTTTTCGTTGAGTTCTATTTACAATCATAATGCAGAAGAATAAATTAATCAACTAATAGTTATTAAATGTCGAAACATATTGTGACAATTAATCTAAAAAAAGAAAGCTGCCATAATTTTCACGGGGGAAACCCTTATGAGGCAACTTTCTATAGCCATACTATTTATGCTTACTCATATATCCAAATAAAATCGAAAAGAGTGGAGATAAATACAAAAAGAAAACATATGGTAAATAATCAATAACCTCTACGCCAAGTGTTTGAGCAAAGAATGCTCCACTCACCGCCCATGGGAATAACGGATTGACTAATGTTCCAGCATCCTCGAGGGTTCTTGACATATACTTACGACTGATTTGCATATTATCATATAAGCCTTTAAACGATTGTCCAGGTATAAGGATGGACAAATATTGCTCTCCAGTTAATAGGTTGACGCCAAAAGAGGAGGCTGCTGTTGATAAAATAAGCTGTCCCTTTGTTTTGATTCGTTTCATTAATCCATTTAATAGAACAGGAATAATCTTTAAAACATCAAGTAGTCCACCAAAAGCAAAGGCAATCATGATAAGGGAAATTGACCACATCATCGATTGAAGCCCGCCACGATTGAGCATGGACATAAGCAATTCGTTATCAATGGAATAGGATGTCCCAAATTGTAAGATCGTAAGGAATTTCCCTATTGATACTCCTTGTAATGCTCCTGCAGTCACACCGGCAGTAATAATTCCTATGATGAGAGAAGGAATCACAGGTACCTTTCGAATAGCTAGAATAACAACTAATAAAGGAGATAATAGCGTAAGAGCATTAATATCAATTTCACTTTCAATGATTGTCACCATCTTCGCAATTTCAGAAAATGATGCTGTCTCAATCGGAGTGATTTTGCCTAGTACGATAAAAATAATCGTTGTTATGATGATGCTTGGCACAGTTGTGATTGTCATATGACGAATATGTGTGAACAAAGGAACAGAGCTTACACCTGAAGCAAAATTTGTCGTATCAGACATAGGTGACATTTTATCCCCAAAGCAAGCTCCAGAAATAACGGCTCCAGCAACCCATTCAACAGGTAAGCCAATTGCCATTCCAACCCCCATTAAAGCAACCCCAACTGTGCTAACAGTCGTAAAGGAGCTACCAACAAGACTTGAAATAACCATACAAGAAAACAAGCTAGTCACTAATAAATAGCTAGGGTCAATAATTGATAAAGCATAGACCATAACAGTAGGAATCGTTCCACTAGCCATCCATGCGCCAATTAACATTCCGATTAAGCCTAGGACGATGATTGGTTGGATTCCGTTTTGGATTCCTTTCACGATGCCTGCTTCTAAGTCACTCCAATTAAATCCTTTTAGAAGTCCGATGAGAGAAATCACGATAATACAAAGTAATAAAGCTAAATGCGGCTCTGACTTTAATAAAAATAAACTAGTAAAAATAATAGCTAAAATAAATACAACTAATAGTAATGCTTCACTTGTTTTGAAACTTTTATTTTTAGAAATCATTTGTTTGCTCCTATATTAATTAAATTTCGTCATTGCTGAATAATAAGCCATAATGCTAAGTTAGTTAGAATGTATGGCGTAAGACACGTATATCAATGTTTAGTTAACAATGCCTTTAAAACAATTGGTTTACGTTAATCCTTTAGCTACTTTATAACTTAAACGCTTTTATGCATAAAAGTATTATATCAATCTAATAAAAGAAGTCAAATGAAATCTTAAAATTATAGGAAAAATAATATTGTGGTTGTAGTTGTGGAAAAATAATACTTTACTAAGATAGAATGTTTCATAAACTACCTCAGCTGGATATCTGATACATTGGGGAAATACTAGCAAAATTTGTTGAACGATTCATAAAGAACCTTCATTGACGGTGATATCACTTGAGAGGTATAATTCAACTCAGATAATTGGAAACGGTAACAAAGGGGAATTTTGGTATGTCCTTTCATTCTCAATTTTAAAGTGATGTAAAAATAAATACGTGTTCATCTTTAAATAAATGGGAGAAGATTCTAATAGTTAAGTGAGAATAAGGCTTTTGATGGAAAATAAATTGAGGTTCTTTTCGAGCAAAAGAGAACATAGTTATACCGTATATTTCTATTGAATAAACGCGCGTTTATTAAAAAGTGAATTATCTGGCATATTAAGTGCCTTTTTTAGGAGAGGAATCATGTGAAAGAGATTAATAGTACAGAAATTGCAAAAATAGCAGGAGTTTCAAGAAGTACGGTAAGTAGGGTAATAAATAATTATCCAAATGTGCCGGAAAAAACTCGAAAAAAAGTTATGGAAATCATTCAGCAATATAATTATTATCCGAATTTATCTGCACAGGTGCTTGCAGGTAAGCGAACAAGTACACTAGGACTTTTCATGATCGAAAGAGGGCAAGTTTCTGCTGATAGTCTATCAAACTTATTAATTACAAGTATTATTGAAAGCGCTTCTTCACTTGGCTATTATGTGTTAACGAATATTATCCGTGATACGAATCACCCAAAAACTATTGAAAGTATGAAAGAGGTATTTTTTCAAAGAAGAGTCGACGGTGGAATTTTTATAGGTGCGAACAATTATGAGCCATTAATTGAGGAATTAATTAAAGAAGGTTTTTTTATCGGTATTGTTGATCAGAAATTGCCTGGAGCGAATGAATCGAATCGAATTGTTTCTAATTTTGACAATGAACAAGGTGCACGAAAGGCAGTTGAGTATTTAGCAAATTTAGGACATCGAAAAATAGGTGTTATTAATGGGAATATGAATAGAATTGCAGGACCTCAAAAGTTTCAAGGGTATTTAAAGGCGTTAAAAAAATTTGGCATTCCCGTAAATGAGGATTGGATCCTTGATGGAGATTTTAGTAAACAAAGCGGATATGAGGCGATAAAAGGATTGTTAGAAAAAGACATTGCATTACCAACTGCTTTTTTTGCAGCGAATGATAGTACAGCTTTTGGAGCAATGCAAGCCTTTAAAGAGCATGAGATTCGTATTCCAGATGATATATCAATTATTGGCTTTGATGACCATATGTTAAGTGAGCATACGAGTCCAACCTTGACAACAATGCGAGTTGATTTTACAGAAATGATGGAAAAGCTGACAACAAATGTCGTGAATGCTGTTGAAGGAAAACAACTTGAAGCAAATTATTTTAAAGTTGGAGCATCTCTCATTGTGAGAGACTCCTGTAAGGAAGTTAGGGTTTAGTAAGGGAAAAGCTCATTTTACCCCGTGAAACTAACTTGTAAAAGTATGCCTTTCAATAGTTTAAGATGGGCTATGCCTCTGCTATGGCTTGGGTTCTCTTCATTATCGCTTTATCTATTACATTCGTTTTCTTTAAGCTTTCTAAAAAATGGGGCTTTGAAAATTGAAAAATATTATTAAATGAATTGAAGGAGAGATGGATGATGTTAAAGGATGTACTAGGTACAAAGGTGATTACGCAGATAGGGATTATCGTTCATGATATTGAAAAAACATCACAGGCATATGCAGACTTTTTTGGGGTAGAAAAGCCCCAAGCTTCTTGGACAGATGCAGTCGATGTAGCTCAAACAAAATATAAAGGTGAGTCATCACCAGCTAGAGCAAAGCTAGCGTTTTTCGATATGGGGTCACTTCAGCTTGAATTAATACAGCCTGATGAGCATAAAAGCACGTGGAGGGATTATTTAGAGGAGCATGGTGAAGGTGTGCAGCATATTGCATTTGTTGTCGATGGACTAAAAGACAAAGTGAAAATAATGGAAGCAGGTGGGATGTCACTTATTCAAAAGGGTGAGTATACCGGTGGGAGATATGCATATATGGATACGTTAAAAGACTTAAAGGTGATTTTTGAATTGTTGGAGAATGATTAATGTAAGGAGGGGAAAGTGTAGGATGAATATTTTAATTACTGGTGCTAACCGAGGGCTAGGCTACCATTTAGCAAAGGTAGGCTTAGAGAGAGGGCATTTTATCTTTGCTAGTGTAAGGGCGAGCACTCCACAAGCAATACAGCAACTAGAGCAGCTAAAGAACGATTTTCCGCAAAATATTGAGATTATTGAGCTAGATGTTAGCTGCGAGGAATCGGTTAAACGGGCAGCTCAAATCGTAGCGGAAAACGAGCAGCATCTCGATTCAATTATCAATAATGCTGGGATTCTTCTTGAGCGCGACAAGCAAATTGATGAATTAAATATTGATGAAGTGACAAGATCGTTGGATATTAACACAATCGGACCAATTCGTGTCATTAAGCATTTCTTAGCTTTATTAGAGAAGGGGAAAAAACAATCGATTATAAATATTTCCTCAGAGGCAGGTAGTTTAACAAATGCTTATAGTGGTGACTTTCCATATGGTTTATCGAAGGCTGCGCTTAATATGTTATCTGAGAAGCTTCACGTCGCTTTAAAAGATAAGGATATTCATGTCTATTCGATCCACCCTGGTTGGATGAAAACGGACATGGGTGGGAATAAGGCACCAACTGAGCCAAGCGATACCGCAAAAGGGATTTTCGAGATAATTGAGCGAAAACTAGAAATTCAAAGCCAATATGTGTTTATTGATTATAAAGGTCAACCGATGACCATTTAGAGGTGAGGAGATGACAAAACGAATTGTCGCAGTATTAGGAGATTATTATCATGATGCTGAGCTTTCAAAGAATGCGCTACAATTAGCAGTTCAGCAAATAAATGATGTTGAGGTTGAATACAGGACTGTACAGGAACTAAATAGCTGCTTGAAACAAGCGCCTGATGCAGTCGTTCTCTTTGCAGAAAATCGTTTAAACCCTCAGGATGAGATCATTAATACGTGGATGGATGAGCAAATTGCTAAAAATATTTCTCAATATGTCCGTTCAGGTGGTGGATGGCTCGCATGGCATTCAGGTCTTGCCGGATATGAAATAGTTGAGGAGTACGTTGAGATGACACATGGTTATTTTGAGTACCATCCAAAACAGCATGAAATGGTAACATACTCATTTGATCAGAACAGTGAGTTTTTTCAAAAAGGGGAATTTGCTTTTCTTGATGAGCATTATTTTGTTAAATGTGATGAAGAAAAGACAAATGTTTTTTTAACCTCTACATCTGTTGATGGGAAATCAATTGCTGGCTGGCATCATCAATTTGGGAACGGAAGAGTTGTCTGCTTAACACCTGCACATTTAAAAGAGGGATTGGATCATCCCGTTTTAGTACAGCTTTTAGCTGATTCGATGAAACGAATTATTTCTTAAACGAGAAACGCTCTAATTATAGTTGGTTAACCATTGATTAGAGCGTTCCCTTTTGAATACATTATATATTTTTTGCAAGCTCTTTTAAGCTCTCGGAAGTTTCAGCAATTTGAATAATCGATGTAGATACATCATCCATCACAGCGGATATATTTGTTATTTCAGTCTTTGCATGTTCACTTTGTTTTTTAGAATTGTTCATCATTTCTAAAATTGTATCAAAAAACGAATTCATCTCATTCATTTGTGCGGAGCCTTTAGTTGATAGGTCAGCGACATGGTTAATTGATTCGGACATACTATCAATTTGTGTATGAATCGTTGAAATTAAATTTGATACACCTTGTACAGATTTTTTTGTTTCCTCTGCAAGCTTTCTCACTTCACTGGCAACGACGGCAAACCCTTTTCCATATTCTCCAGCACGTGCAGATTCAATTGCAGCATTTAGAGCAAGTAAATTCGTTTGCTCTGCAATTGACGTAACAATTGCTACAACATCATTTATCTTTTCCGAAGTTTGTTCCAACACTTTCATTTGCTTTAAAATTTGGCTTGTATTTGATTCAATAAATGTCATGATTTCATTTTGCTTTTCTAAATCCTTTTTACCGCTAAGTGCTTGATTTTCTGCAGAAGCAGCTACCTGATGGTCACCAATTGCGTTATAGGCAACTTCTTTTGATTTCGCAAGGAGCTCTTGGACAGAAGAGCTTGTTTCCTCACTTGCGCTTGCAAGGTTCAAGGCGAGCTGGTTAACCTCTAAACGGATCTTTTCCTTTTCAGACTCGTTTTCTCTTCGAATTGATTCATATTCTTTATCATATGCTTCGAGAACGATTTGTTGCTCAAGACTAAATAGTTTTGTACAGCTTTGAATGGCATTGAGTAGCTCAAGTTTTGTTTGGAAATGAGGCTCAATGGCTTCGATAATTTTTGATAATAATGGTTGGAACGCTGCCATATACCACTTAGCCTCAAGGCCGATTTTGACATGAATATGAGCAATTCTGCGAATACGTGCAACATCCTCTTGTGTAAATTGACCATTGAACAGTTTTATGAAATGTTTGGATAAAGTTGTTTTTAATTTATCAACAGAACTATACGTATTAATGATTGTTATGAGTGCTTGCTCTGATTCAAAGGATGCATAGAAGGCATTAACAATCTCGTCTATTTTCTCCTCGATATAAGGCTTTAGCTTATAAGAAATGAAAAGATCCTCTTTTGTTAAACTGATCATTTGAATTTGCCTTTGCAAGGAAGGCTCATCAATTTGTAAGACGATCTGCTGCAATAAAGTTTGCTCATCCTCAGTTGAACGAGTTGCTGTTAAATTTTTTTTGTTTTTTTGAAACGAAATAATCCCCATAGACTTATGCTCCCTTAAAATGATGTTAGTGATAATTATATCGGCAAAATTTCACGATTTTAAATCCCTTTGGCAAAAAAAGTAATTAGCGATATTTTTTTGCTTAGTTGTTATGATGGGAGTGAGGGGAAAGGAGGTTGCAGATGGAGAGAATAAAAAAAATTAGTATGATGACTGCAGTCTTCACTCAAATTTTAGGAATTATCTTTTTATTTGTTCAAGTGAAAATAGCTCTTTGTTTATTTTTACTGTATGGAATTTCTTTATTTGTGTTGTTTTTAGTGCTTATTAAACAAAGGCTGGATGAGAAAAGGGAGGATGAACAAAATGATTATCGTAACTACTGAAGCTGTACCAGGTAAAGCAACGAAGGAATATAAGGGCTTTGTGAAGGGAAGTACGGTGCAATCAAAGCATATCGGAAAAGACATTATGGCGGGGTTAAAGACAATTGTAGGGGGAGAGCTAACAGAATACACGGAAATGATGGAAGAGGCACGAAAGAAGGCAATCGCAAGAATGGTTGACGATGCAAAAGCAAAAGGTGCGAATGCGATAGTATGTATGAGACTAGAATCATCTTCCGTGATGCAAAATGCTTCAGAAATTATTGCATACGGTACTGCTGTTTATGTTGAGGAATAATCATAAATCTTCTGTTCGTTTAGAGGCTTGGGATATTCCAAGCCTTTTTATATATTGCTTTAATTTATCGCTATAGGATGAGTAAAAAAGAAAAGAAATGTTGAACAGGATATAGAAGGTATATGATTTTGAAGAAAAAGGGAGAAGGGAAGAAGCTATTTCAGTTCATCATCGTGCTTTTTTTGTACCTCCCAATAATAAAGCTGTGGAAAACGGATGTGCACAACATATTCATGGAATAACGTAAACCCAACAAACCCAACCAACTTCCAATCGATTGCATCAAACATGTAATCCGCTCCTTTACCTCAAATTTCTTAAAACAGATTAAGCATTTAAATGACCATATATTATGGAAAATAACTATTTCCAATAATATATGGTCATATAAACTTGTTTGATACTTGTTATTCACATGAATCCTACATTTATATAAAAAATGAAAAGACCGGCTTTGTGCCGGTCTTTATAGCCATTATATGAAGTTATTATCGTTGTGAAAAACCGCTCATTGATTGTTGAGCCATTGATACTAAACGTTTTGTGATTTCTCCACCTACAGAACCGTTGGCGCGAGAAGTAGTTTCAGCTCCAAGGTTTACACCGAATTCAGAAGCAATTTCAAGTTTCATTTGGTCAATTGCTTGAGATGCTCCAGGAACTAAAAGTTGATTAGACGAATTGCTGTTTGAACTGTTTTGTGCCATCTGTCATTCATCTCCTCATATAGTTTTAATGGTTGGGTTAATTGGATTTGCACCAATTTTATGAATCCCTTAAAGGTTCATAGCCTTCTCGGCTTAACCCATTGATTAATTGAATGGAAGTTTTATATTCCGTTGTTATTAAGTATTATGGATCGTTTTTTTTTATCTATACAAAAAATAATAGGTAAATTTTTCATTTCTTCTCACTTGAAATTACCTTTATACATAATAGATGAAGATTTAGAGAATCTAATGATATGAAGGAAATAAAAGGGGTTGGAAGAAATGGATTTATGTCCATTATGTAACGGTCTAGAGAGTCGAATCATCCAATGTCCAAATTGTCAGACGATCATGGAGGATAAAGGGAAGGTAACAGATTATCTCGATGATTATAGCGCATATATGGATATTGATATGATGAAGCTTTTTGATGGGGAGCAAAATTCATTAGAAGAACATGAATGTATCCATTATTTTTATTGTTCTTCATGTGAGCATGAGGAAGTAAATGCAATTAAGGAATAACAAAAAAGGTCTGACCTTATTGTCAGACCCTTTCCTATATATTATTCACCAGCTGGGCGAATTCTGCTTTCTGTTTCAGTATCGAAGAAGTGAGCTTTGTTCATGTCTAATGCTAATTCAAGTGCTTGACCTGGTTTGATGTCAGTACGTGAATCAACACGTGCAACGAATGTTTGACCGTCAATTTCTGAGTAAAGCATCGTTTCAGCACCCATTAATTCAGCAACTTCGATCTTAGCGTTTACCTTTGTACCTTGGCTAGCTTCGATGAATACTGGCTCATCATGGATATCCTCAGGACGTACACCCATTAATACTTCTTTGTTTACGTAGCCTTGTTCGCGAAGATATTTCATTTTTCCTTCTGGAACTGCTACAGAAGTATTACCAATTGTAAATTTACCATCTAATAATTTACCAGTGAAGAAGTTCATAGCAGGTGAACCGATGAATCCACCAACGAATGCATTCTCAGGCTTGTCATATACTTCTTTCGGTGAACCAACTTGTTGAATAATACCATCCTTAAGAACTACAAGGCGAGTTGCCATTGTCATCGCTTCAGTTTGGTCATGTGTTACGTAAATTGTTGTTGTTTGTAAGCGTTGGTGTAATTTTGTGATTTCCGCACGCATTTGTACACGAAGCTTAGCATCAAGGTTTGATAAAGGTTCATCCATTAAGAATACCTTTGCATCACGAACGATTGCACGACCTAATGCAACACGCTGACGTTGACCACCTGAAAGAGCTTTTGGTTTACGTTGTAAGTATTGTTCAAGACCAAGAATTTTAGCAGCTTCATTTACACGACGGTCAATTTCATCCTTTGGTAATTTACGAAGCTTTAATCCGAATGCCATATTATCATAAACGTTCATATGTGGATAAAGAGCGTAGTTTTGGAATACCATCGCGATATCACGATCTTTAGGAGCTACATCGTTCATACGTTTTCCGTCGATATAGAAATCACCTTTTGAAATTTCCTCTAATCCAGCAACCATACGAAGTGTAGTTGATTTACCGCAACCAGAAGGACCAACGAATACGATAAACTCTTTATCTTGAATATGAAGATTAAAATCTTCAACTGCTGTTACTTTGTTATCATAAATTTTATAAATATGCTCTAATTTTAACTCTGCCATCTTAATTCCTCCTCAATTTTGAAAGCGTTTTTCATAGGTTCATTGTAAGGGATTTCAATTGAAGAAGTAAACGTACAAGTTGCACGAAAAAAAATGGGCTCTTTTGTGCAATTTGTAAACCCTTTCTGAATGGACAGGAATTTAGTACATTTGACTAACGATTTATCCCGGTTTAATAAAAGCCTTAAGCTAAAAGTCCGAATTAATCACGTTGATGTCTTACAAGAATGATAGCTAAAAAGATAAAAGCAGCATTGGAGAAGGTTCGTATATCTAATCCGGTTTTTTCGAGAAGCTTTTCCAAGCGATATTGAAAACTATTCCGGTGGATGAATAATCGTTTAGCAGTAGATGAAGCATTTAAGTTTGCTTGTAAAAAAGCCTCGATCGTTTGTAGTGTTTCTTGTTCATTTAATGCCTCGATTAATTGATTTGATAATATGTCCTTTTGAATGCTTGTTGGTGATTGCATAATGAGCAAGGGCAGCGCTTCATAAAAGGTTAAAGCTTTCTCCTGAATTGCTGAGCGGTATAAGCTTTGAAAGCACTTTTGTTCCAATGTGAATTTTTCTTTCAGAGCCGCATCATTTTTTTGTAATTGTCCAACATATAGATAAGTTTCTACATATAGATCAGTTGTTAAAGTACCACATAAATCCTTGATCATTTCAACATCAACTGTTATCGATGGTTTTTCCTCAATAATAATCCCATTAGAATAACTAAGCCAGATAATGAGTTCTGAATTTATAATTCCTTTAATCGCCTCTTCGAAATTTTGTTTATCGTCGATTGGTCGTTTTAAATAAAAATAATAAAATCGAACCGTCGCCTGATTGGTAGGGAGAGGTGCTTGATTTTGCTCAGCTTGAAACAAATAGTTATACCATTTACGCTCATTTGTCGTATATGTATCCTCAAAGGTTGGAGTTACTTGCTGAAATAACGTGATTAATAAGTCTCGTTCCTTTTCAGTTAAGGCTGTTTTTAAAATGCCAAATATTTGACCGAGGTCAGTTCGAAACCATTCGTAGTTTGTATCTGTTACGTTATTATCTAATGTCATAGCATCCTTGTAATGCTGCTTAAGATTTTCTAGCATATTTGTTTCTCCTTTTGCTGCAATCAGTGTTTTATTCATTTAAATAGCATAAATTTGTGTCGAATGTGTAAAAATTAGCTTGCTTACTTTTATTATAGAAAAGAAAGAGATGCCATTAAAGAAAATTTTTAGAAATAAAAAGACCGCAACTGGTGCAGTCTTCAAAATCAATGCTATTCTACAAAATGCGGTGGTTCCTCTTTTGTTATTTCCGTTGTTTCACCGATATTTGTCGAGTTCTCTCTCATATGAACAGAACCACCTGATAAGCCTTCATTAATGATTCGATCAATATCTAAATATGCTTTATCCTTACCTTCATAATTTAAATCTTGTTTGACTGGTTCATTTTTTTTTGCCAATTACATAACCCCCCTTATAAAAATAGATTTTGCGAAAGGGAGGCTGTTCATTCATCAATTTTAGGCTCAGCAGCTAATGCGACAAACAATTTGGATAGACGTTTTATTCTTTCTATTTGGATATCTTGTTCATCAAACTTCATCGGCTTTGAGTTTACTTCAAATAAAATCGGCTCATAATCTCTCGTTAGCCCAATGTCCATTGAAAATTCTCCAACAAAGCCATAAAACGATGATAAGCTTTGCCCGATTTGTTCTGCTAGCGATTTTAGAGTGTCTTCGTTAAGCCTATGTTTTATTTCATCAACAGAAATGATATGACCACCATGGGGTACATGTGTCATAATCGAATCTTGTGCTGCTTTCCTGACGCCAATCCCAGTTATCGTATGTTTCCCACGATTATATAAGCAATGAATTCTTAAATCATATTTGCACCTATCAATCGTATCCGTATGGATTTCCTCTTGAATTAAGTACTGCTTTTTTTCGCATATTTTCTTTATAAGAGAGACAAATTCATAATGAAGGTAGTTTGTTTTTTTGCTTCCATGATAAACCGTGAAATAGGTGCCATTAGCAGCAAGCTTGTAAATTCCCTTTCCTTTATAGCCCTGTACGGGTTTTATAAACAGCGTTTGATAGATAGACAGCTTTTTTAGTAAATCCTCCATTGACGTATACGGCCACGTTTTTGGTAGAAATGGTTGTAACGTCCTAATGCTTGAAAGAAGTGTATAGCATTCTATTTTATTGAAAAAACAAGGGTTAAAGAAATATCTGTTTTTTTTCTTATATAATTCCTTAAGCCTTAAGAAGGAAGGATTCGATTCCTCTGCACGGGAGGAAATTCGGTTGTAAATTAAGTCAGGATAAGGAAAATGTTGCCTTCTCCATTTATTTTGACCTTCATAAAACATGTAACCAGTAATCGAATCTTGTTGAATCCCTTCTAGTAAAAATAAAAATAAGCTTCCCCCATTACTAGTCATTTCCTTTTGTAAGTCTTTGAAAAAAGCTATGTCACCAAGAAAGGTTTCCTCTTTGCTACCTTTACTAACAAGAAGTCCAACTAGAGGGGCAGGCTTAGCGTTGCTCATTTTGTAATTCCTCTGGTGAAAAAATTGATTTTTTGAACAAAAATAGACCATATTCAAAGGAGGCCTTTCGTGAAAGAAAATCAGCTTCCTTTAATTCCGGGTGCGAGAAAATCGAGCGTCCTGGCTTTGAATTTGCTTCAAACATCCAAACAGAGCCATTTTGGTCAATTCCTAAATCAAAGCCTAATTCACCAATAAACCCTTGTAACTTTTCATCGATGCTTTGACTTAAGATAATCGCCGCTTCTGTTAAGTCATGATAAGCTTTAATTCTTTCTCTAGGATCAACATAAATTTCCTCAAGTGTTTTAACGACACCGCCATTATTTAAGTGGGTTGTAACACTTCCTCTTCCAGCAACCTTAGCAGCAATGGCTGTTACCTTCCATTCACCATGGACATCTTTATTCGTATGAACTCTAAAGTCGATTGGCTTTTGGTCTAAGCGAATAAGCTTAATACCTTGCTGAGCTAAATAACTAGATAATCGATTATCCTTAAAAGAAGCCTTTAGAAAGTGTTCAAGTGAAGGGTACTTTCGCAACCTGTTTTTTTCTTCATCACGAAATCTCGAATAATAAACATTATCCTCTCGAGAATACATCAATTGATATACTCCTAAACCTAAGCTACCATTTGCCGGTTTTAAATAGATGCTCTGGTAATCTGCGAGCATTTCTTCAATTTGACTAATAGATGGAGGATGGATTGTTGCAGGTAAATAGCTGGTCGTTTTCTTGTCTTTGATAAGTAGCTGATGAATGTCCCATTTATTGAAAAATCCAGGGTTATACCAAGGGATTGAGTAGTCTTCCGTTAGTCGCTTTTTCACTAGCTTTAATGCTTGGTGATTTTCAATTCTCCGGTTTGGCAATCGATCATACACTACGTTTGGAAAGGGGAGGGTGATTTGCTTCCATCCGCTTTTTCCATAAACAAACCCGTCAATTGTGCCATCCTCCCAATTTATATGGTGTGCACCAAATACAAATGAATAAAGGCCAACAGTTTGATCTAACGATAATAATTTTGCAAAAAATAAAGAGCGTTCTCCGATTGGTCGAATTTCTGATGATGTGAATCCTGCAGTAAATATTCCGATTAGAGGTCCTAAATACAATATCCCATCATGATAAATCAGGCGTGTATTTCCGCTTTTAGGTAGCATTAGCTCTTTAAATGTAGCTGATGGTAAAATAATACTTGATTTTAAATCATCACGATAATGGATCTCACAAGGAAGAATGATTGTACCAAAAGAGATAGATGTAATTTTCCCATATTTTTTTAATAGTGTCGGTAATTGTATGAAATGATGCTGTGTTGTTGTTTGAATTGTATAGATTTCATCCATTTAGGTTAACTCCTTTAACCTGAGATTTACTGATTAAATATTGACAATAGGCTAGAGGTGCTTCGTAAAGTCGATCAGCTAATTTCGGATTTGTTTCAATAATCGTTTTTCGGCCGGGCTTAGAATTAATATCTAAAATCCAGACAGAGCCATCTTGGGCATACCCGATATCGATTCCTAATTCGAATAAATGATGAAATTTCCTTTCTAACAATGGAGGTAAGTGGTCAACAATCGTTTTTAGTTCATCCTCAAGCAAAATTCGTTGTCTGTCTGTTAAATCTAAGGAAAAGCGTTCGTAGGATAAACTATCACCACCGCTAAATAAATTGGAAAGAAAGGAGCCAGAATAGCCCCTTCTAATTCCTTTGCCGAGTAATTCCCAATTTCCTTGATGATTTTTTTGAACAAATAATCGGATATCAAAAGGATAGCCACTTGTATCATGAAGCGGGAGTAATGGTTGTAGTAGATAAGGTCTTTGTTCAATTAATTTCTCACACCATAATATAAAATCCTTTATTGTGTTGAATTGTTTTGTTTTTTTATCGCGACCATGGTGGTAATGAATTTTAATAATCTTTGAATCATAAAAAACCGCGATGATTCCTGCACCACGTGAACCAGTCCTTGGCTTTAGTATACAGGATGAATGTTTTTTCAAATGCTTCATCATCTCGTCTGGATGTTTTAACATAACCGTATGTGGAAGGTAGCTGTTTATTGTTGAATCCGTGTTGAGAGCTTTATAAATTGCCCATTTATCTGGTAAACCAATCCCTAAAAAGGAGGTTTCTCGATATTTTTTAAGCCAATCAACAATAGGCTTGCTTTTTTGCCTCGCCTCTTTTCTGTGAAAAAAGCAGCGATCGTAAATGTATTTCGGAATTGGAAACATTGCTTCCTTCCAGCTGTTAGTTTCGACATCGAACTTCTCACCATTGATTAGTAGTGTTACGGGATCTATTGATGTTGGCTCAAATCGAACACAATCAATCGAATAGCTGGAACTGCGTTTAGCTACTTCTGTTAAATACGTATTTTCATGCTTAATTTGAACAACTAAAAAGCCTAAAGTTACTTGGTTCAATAATGGTCACTCCAATCAATCGTCCTTTTCCACATTTCAAGTACCTATTAATCAAAAAACTGTGTTAAAAATAAGCAATAATTCAATATACCTCTTGCAGAGGGCCGGATTTTTCCATTAGTATGATCGTCATTTGACTTTGAAGGCTTTGTGTTTACCTCAAGTATCCATGGATGACCATTTTCATCAATTGCGAGATCAATACCGAATTCTCCGTATTCCCCTCCCGCATACGTGTAAAGTGTTTGAACAATCTCTAAAGAAAGCTCTGTTAAGATTTTACGGAGATTCCTCGCTTCCTTTTTTGAAAATAATTCTTCAAGAACATTCTTTAATGGAAGGAGCTCGCCACCTCTTGCTAAATTGGAAACAATTTGATTGCTCCCTGAAACTCTTGCAACTGCAGATGAAACAGACCAAGCTTGATAATTCTTTTTATGACATAAAATTCTAAAATCTAATGTGCGATTTTTATATTTTTTCAGTTGGATTGTTTCCTGAAGAAGGAACTGTTCTTTTTTTAATCTAGGATATAACGTTTTATAAAGTTGGATAAATGATTCGTATTCATTTGTTAGCTCACCAGAAAAGGTTGTAAAGTCAAGGTGAAAGGAACGGTCCTCCATTTCCTTTACTCGAAATATCCGCTTCCCGAGACTGCCGTAAATCGGTTTAACAAAAAGATCCTTTTTAACGCTAAGCATATGCTCAAACTCTTGCCTAGATTCTAACAACTTACTTTCAGGTAAATACGGCAATAAATGATCAGCCGCTGATAAAATTTGATGGACCTCCCATTTATTTAAATACCGATTATTAAAGTAGGGGATATTTTTCGCAATTAAATCAGTAGTGACAAATAAAAATTGATTTGAATGTTCCCTTTTACGCGAGTGAATGCGATTGTGTACAACATCAGGGAAGGGGACAGTTGTTTTGTGCCATTTATTTTGAAAGAAGTAGTATCCTGTTACACGATCTTTTGAGTAACCAGATAAGGAAAATACATAAAACAAAATCCCTTTAGCCTCACATAACAGCGCCATCTCTTCACAGAAGCCATGTATAGTGCCAAAATGAACATGATCATCCTTATCGTTTATTTCTGTCAAAATTGCAATCGTCGGGCCTAAATGCAAAATGTGATGAGACATTTTTCCTTGGATTGTTAGATCGTGTGGTGGGAGATGTAACTTCTCACGAATATGAGTAGGTAATGTTAAGCAGAAGCGGTCCTCATTTATAAATACGAGTGGACATAGTTCAGTATGCATTCCACACTTAATTTTAAGTGAGCTTAACCGCTCTGATAATCCTAATTCCTTTCTAAGCTTATGACTCATTTCACAACGGTTCGATTGTGATGAATCATCTAGTGATATAATGTCAATCTGTTTTGCACTCAATAAAATCCCTCTTTTACTCACAATGCGGAATAACAAATGATAAATAGGCAATTTATCTATATGACATCGTATGTAATCGGAGAGGGAATGGGGACAGAACTTAGTTCCTTAATGAAAGAAAAGATGAAAAAATCATATTATGGAAATGAGGAATTAACGATGCATTTCTGTGAAACGTTTGTTATAGTAGAAAAAGAGCCTACATAGGTCCAAACTTGAAAGGAGGCTCATCATATGTCAAATAATTTATATGATGTTGCGTACGATTTAGAAAAAGCATTACGTGAAAGTGAAGATTTTAAAACGTTAAAAAAGCTTTATGATGAAGTTAATGCTGATGAATCAGCTAGCAAAATGTTTGAAAACTTCCGTAATATCCAACTAAATCTTCAACAAAAGCAAATGACTGGTGAAGAAATTACAGAGGAAGAAATTAACCAAGCACAAAAATCTGTTCAGCTTGTTCAACAGCATGAAAAAATCTCACAATTAATGGCAGCTGAGCAACGATTAAGCATGGTTGTTACTGAATTAAATAAAATTATCATGAAGCCGCTTGAAGAAATGTATGGCAGCTTATAAGGATAATGAAAGTATGAAAAGTAACAGAGTGGAGCGATTCCACTCTGTTTTTTCGTTTAAACTTCAAATCTCCTTCTGTTGTTCTAATTTTAAAAATAAGGACATAACCTCTTAATAGGATTTTTTGACATCTTTAGAAGGGGGAACCAAAGTGACACAATATCAATTACTTGCACTAAATATTGATGGTACTTTGCTTCGTTCGAATGGTCGCCTCCAGCCGTCAACGAAAGAAGCGATAGAGTATGTTAAGAATAAAGGGATATATATTACTCTTGTAACAAATCGGCATTTTCAATCGGCGAAAAAGCTTGCAAAGGCGTTAAAGCTAGATTCTTTATTAGTATCACATGGAGGAGCATTTATATCTGATAATTTAGATAATCCTTTCTATGAAAAAAGAATTAGTGAGGAAATGACATTTAATCTTGTTCAAGTCCTTGAAAATTTCAAATGTAATATTCGAATTGTCCAGGAGCGTTTTTCAATTGGTAATAAAACGAAGGTTGCCTCAAACCTATTAAGTAAATCCATTTTAAATACTTCTGATTCCATGTTCTATCCGGTGCAATTTGTTGATTCATTAGGAGATGCTTTACGAGATGAACCTGTAACAGCATTGAAAATTGATGTTCATTTTACAACAGATGAGGAAAAAGAGGAGGCTTCTCAAATTATAAGTGAAGCATTTGAGGGAATTGATGTTCACGTAAAATCAAAGAAAATTGAGATTGTAAAAAGAGGCGTGTCAAAAGAAAATGGCCTTCGTGTTTTAACAAACCATTTGAAAATCCCGATGGATAAGACCGTTGCTATCGGTGATGGAGAAGATGATATCGAAATGATTATTTCAGCTGGTTTAGGAGTAGCAATGTGGAATGCACCTTTTGAAGTAAAACGGGTTGCAGATTGGGTTACGCGCTCAAACAATGAACAAGGTGTTGCCTACATGATAAAAGAGCACTTTCGCAAGCAACAGCGTGAGGAGTTTTTACGGAAAATTAAAAATTAGTAGTACGAAAAGAGACTGTCTCATAAAGGGGGCAGTCTCTTTCATTATTCCTTTCTTTGAAGATTTGCGAAAAAACGAGTGAGCCAATAGGCAATAATTGCTATCACTACATCTATAAGAAATAGATAAAAATAATTCATCCCGTTAAAAAAGGTTAAAAGATTAAATGCTTTTGAAATAGGTGCAAAAATAAAGGCAAATATCATAGATAGAAGAATAACGTATAGATAAAAGTATTTACCGCGATTCGTGCAATATTGATAAACGAACATAAAAGCAACTGGTAATAAAACTGCTGTCACAGTTATGCCTACAGGTAGAAATGAACTAAGCGTATGTGGATGAATGAGGTAGTTCATTGATGATAAGACAGAATCAACATTTGACCACAGTACATGTACTGTGTAACCGAAAAAGCATATTTCAAATATCCGGTTACGGTCGATTTTTTTATAAAGAATGAGCAAAGGAATAATGACACAAATAAGATTAAACCAAAAATACCATGTGCCTATCCCTGAATAATCATGCCAATATTGTTGGATTAAATCGTTTAGCTTGTCCTTTTGCTCCATTATTTTATGTAATCGTTCATTTTCCTTCATGGTGAACCCCCTTACCTTTCAAGTCAATTTTATTTTTTTCGAAAGTGAGGGGAATTATTCGAATTGGGCAATAATAATTTAAATATTTGCATATGCCGTACTATATATATTTATTTATTTTGTTTTAGCTAATTTCAATCATTATCATTGAAAGAGGGTATAAAAAAATGCCTCATTTAAAAAGCTTAATGAGACATCGTTTTTTCCACAGGCGTTCGCCGCATTCTCTTTCAAAAAAGGAACTCAATCTATTTTATTGCATCATAGTCAAATAATTTTCCTTCATATACAAATTGTAATTCTTCGCATTTTCTAAAGTCATCAGGTGTTACTAGTGCAGGAAGCTTATCCCATAATCTGATTCCTGAACGATGAAGGACTTCAGCAACAAACTGTGAGCAAAAGTAGGAATTGCTAAATTCGACAGGTTCATTTAAAGAAACTCCAAGTACCCCAATGAGATTGTAAAGAAATTTCTTTTGATTTTTAATAAAAACATTCAGTACCCGCTTCATTTTGTCAACTTCGCGCTTTGTAACTTCTAATTTATAAATAACACAAGTTGTTTCAGGATATTTACTATATGTACCGGTGAAAATGTCTTCCTTTACAAACCCACCATTTAATGGGTTATTCGGGTTTTTTCTACCGAAGCTGTACATTTCCGTTAATTCAGCGTTAAACGAAATAGAGGCATGATTATATGGGGCCTTTGTATATTTCTTAATAGATTTTGTGAAAAGTGTCCCAGTATCGGTTAGTAAAATATAAACATAGATTTTCTGTGACATGTATAATCCCTCTTTAATATTCTTCCATTATATTCTATTCTTAGTATACAATAATTTTTAAATTGAGTAGGTGTGAATTTTGGTTAGTACTCTTTGGACTTTGGCAATTATTTTTCTTGCCTTATTAATTGTCACAATTGCAATATATGGAGTAAAAAGGAAAGAACCTAATAAAGATTTTACTGATGTGTCAATGAGGGTAAAAACATGGTGGGGGATGTTTGTCGTATTTGGGATGGCAACCCTCTTTACACAAACTGTCTCATTAATTTCACTTGCAGTGCTTTGTTTTTTTGCATTAAAAGAGTATTTTTCGATGATGAAAACGAGAAAGGCAGACCGTAGACTGTTTCTTTGGTCTTATTTGGCTATTCCTATCCAATTTTACTGGATTTATATTGGCTGGTATGGCATGTTTATTGTTTTTATTCCTGTCTATGTTTTTTTGTTTTTGCCATTACCGCGTTTATTAGGAAAAGGTACGAGCGGATTTTTGCGTTCTGTCAGCTCGACACAATGGGGCGTCATGCTCATGGTATTTGGTCTAAGCCACTTGGCATTTTTCCAAATAGCATCACCACAATATGGGGCAAATCTAGTACTCTTTCTCGTCGTTTTAACCCAAGTGAATGATGTAGCTCATCATTTTATATCTATTTATTTTGGGAAAAGAAAGGTTGTACCTTCAGCAAATCAGAATATTACGTGGGAGGGTTTTATTGGAGCGGTAATTATTACTGTACTTGTTGCCTATTTTATCTATCCACATTTAACACCCTTTAGTGTGAAAGCTGCATTGCTATCGGGCTTGCTTATTAGTATAACCGGCTTTTTTGGTAGCTTAACAATCTCAGTGTTAAAACGAGACCTACTATTAGGGAATGAAGAGAAGCGTCGTACAATCAAAGGAACATACTTAAATCGTGTCGACAGCTTAACCTATACGTCACCAGTCTTCTTACATGTTATAAGGTACTTTTTTGATTTTATGTGAAAATGGGGACAGAGGGTGGCTCAAAACCAAAGGTTCAGACCCCTCAAACATAATATATAGACTAATGATGAGATTTAGTTAACTATATACCGATGTTTGTTGGAGGGGTCAGACCCTTTTGAGTCCCACAACTATTATTCCTTGTATCTTAAGTATTGATAATTGTCTGTCGGAACGCTTTCAATTGTGTTTCCTTCTTCATCTTTGTAAACCTCATATTCTCGGTAGACCTCAACTGTGTAGCCTTCATCTTCAACTACGTCAACGAGTTTCGTTTCAAGCGAATAGATTTGATTATCCTCTTCACTTGATTGTTCATTTGTAGCATTTGTCGATACTTCTTCATCAGATAGCTCTGGAAAACTAGCAATTACATGTTGCTTTTCAAAAAAATTTGCCGAGTCAAAATAGCCAATAAATCCGATTGTTGCAACAATGATTAGAATAGGAGCAATTTTCTTCAAAATGGTGTAGCGCCTCCTGTAAACTTTAAACTTATAATCATTGTATGTTTGTCTACTAGAAAAATATGCTTAGTTGAAAGACTCAATAACAATTTTTCCGATTGTACTTCCTGTTTCTACCTTTTCATGCAAATGGAAAGGTGTCATTTTATATCATCTGTTCGATCACCAAAACGATTTGGTGAATTGAAAAAGCTAATGCCTGGTATTACTCAAAGAATCTTATCCCTTCAATTAAAAGAATTGGAGCAGGATGCTGTTATACAAAGATAGGTATTTCCTGAGGTTCCTCCGAAGGTCGAATACTCACTAACTGAGTTTGGAAAAACATTAGAAACTATTATTAGTGAAATGTATTTATGGGAGAGGCATATAAAACAAAAGTAAATGAACCAGCTTCTCCTAACATCTAACATTGACCTATAACGAATAACTTTTGTAAACTAAAAGGAGTTTTGATAAAAGTAAAGGTGAGAACAGATGAAAATATATATTAAAGGAATAGATGATGAACGTTTCCATAGGCTATTACGCTTAATTGGAAATTTATTTTTCGAAGAAACTGAACTCTGCTTTTCAGAAGGAGATGCCTCACTAGAAGCAGAGTTTTTCATTGAGGATAATGGAGAAAATGTTAAGATTAAAGGGATTTTACGTGTAGATGGGAAGGAGTATGCTGCGAGTAAAGATCAACAAATTGCAGCAGATCTAGAGGGGAAGGACCGCTTGCGAGTTGTGAAAAATACCCTTTCCTACGTATATTTAACCATTTTGCAGGAATATACAGGAATCATTCAAAAATGGGGAATATTAACGGGAATTCGCCCTACAAAGCTATATCATAAAAAACGGCGTGAAGGAATGTCTGAGCAAGACATTCATAAAATGTTTAAAGAAGAATATTTACTTTCTGATGAAAAAATTGACCTTATGAAGCAAATAGTCAATAGACAGCTGCAAACTGTCCCTGACCTTGATACATTATCGAATGAAGTCAGTATTTATATTGGAATTCCTTTTTGTCCAACAAAATGTGCCTACTGTACTTTTCCGGCGTATGCAATCAATGGACGTCAAGGCTCAGTGACATCCTTTTTGGGCGGCCTACACTATGAAATGCGCGAAATAGGCAACTGGCTAAAAAGCAAAGGAATTAAAATAACAACAGTATATTATGGTGGCGGAACACCAACGAGTATTACGGCTGAAGAAATGGATATGCTCTATGAAGAAATGGTGACATCCTTCCCAGATGTTGAAAAGATAAGGGAAATAACCGTTGAAGCTGGGAGACCAGATACGATTACAAAGGAAAAGCTCGATATTTTAAATAAATGGAAAATTGACAGAATCAGCATAAATCCACAGTCCTATATTCAAGGGACGCTTAAAGCAATTGGTCGCCATCATACCGTTGAAGAAACGATTGAAAAATTTAAGCTAGCAAGAGAAATGGGTATGAATAATATTAATATGGATTTAATTATTGGTTTACCAGGTGAAGGAATTGAGGAATTCGATTATTCATTGGCGGAATCTGCGAAATTAATGCCTGAATCATTAACTGTTCACACCCTATCCTTTAAACGTGCCTCTGAAATGACGAAAAACAAGCATAAATACAAGGTAGCAAGCCGCGAAGAAATCAGTGTTATGATGGACCATGCAGTAAAATGGACAAAAGACCATGGCTATGCTCCTTACTATTTATACCGGCAAAAAAATATATTAGGGAATCTAGAAAATGTCGGCTACGCGTTGGAAGGACAAGACAGCATTTATAATATAATGATAATGGAAGAACAGCAAACGATTATTGGCATCGGCTGTGGTGCTGCGAGCAAATTTGTCCATCCCGAAACAATGAAGATTACCCATTTTGCAAACCCAAAAGATCCTAAATCTTATAACGATGGATTTACACATTATACAGAAGAAAAAATAAAAATTTTAGAAGAATTATTTGTGTGAAGACTAGCTGATGCTAGTCTTTTTTTATACCAAAGCATGATTATCCTATGTAGTTATTCTGAGAAGTTTGTAAGGAGAACTATCGGAATGGTAACTCAAAGAGAGAAATGATAAACAAATCACTCCAAAAAGAAGGAATCCTATTTCATTGTTACGAAAGGTAAAGAGAAAACAAAAAAAGGGGTGGAAAGTTTTGAACTATGAAACGATTGAGCTTGTTAGAGATGGGGATGCTGCAACATTATTACTAAGCCGTGTGAATGCATTAAACGCAATGGATGTACAAATGCTTCAGGAATTAGAGAGTGCCTTAAAGGAGGTAGCTTCCTCTAACATACATATATTATGTATTGCTGGGAAAGGTCGCTCGTTTTCTGCTGGGGGTGATATAAAGACGATGCTATCAAGCGCCGATAATACAAATTACCACTCAATTATGGATACAATCAAATCAATCATTACGACGCTTTATACGATGCCAGCAATAACAGTTAGCTTTATTCATGGTGTTGCTGCTGGGCTTGGATTTAGTTTTGCTCTAGCCTGTGATTATGTAAAGCTTGAAAAAAATGCGAGAGTAGCGATGAATTTTATTAACATTGGACTTATCCCTGATGGAGGCGGTCATTTCTTTTTGAAGAAGAGAATTGGTGAGCATCGTGCGAAACAGCTTATTTGGAGTGGGGAGATAGTGAACTCAGAAAAAGCGTACAAGCTAGGTTTAGTTGATGATTTGTATGAAGGAGATCCGATAGAGCAAATTCAACTAATGAAAACACAGCTTCGCACACGTCCAATTCAAGCAATGATTGCCTCAAAAATGATTTATTGTAAGCAGGAGGAGCAAGCATTAAGGGAAATCCTTGAAGCCGAAACTAGCAAACAATTTGCGATGAGACAAACAGAGGATCATAAGGAAGGAGTTGCCGCATTTATTGAAAAGCGCAACCCGCAATTTTTTGGTCGTTAAGTTATTGGATACTATGTCGTGCTCTAAATTTCTTAGGTGTTATCCCGTTATATTTTTTGAAAATTTTTGTGAAGTAGCATTAGGCAGAAAATAGAAGCTGTGTACAAATCGTTGCAATTGGCAAATTTGTTAGCGATAATAAGTGCTTAGCTTCGTTAATTCTTTCGTTGAGGTCTAGCTTTTTTTGTATAGAAAGTAGTATATGAGTATACTTGTTTTTATGAATCAAGTCCGTATTGAGGTGCTTTTTCAAAAAAGCGTGCTTAATGACAAAGGAAATGGGATAACAATTGGCTTTGGTTAAAGCGAAAAAGACTCGTCAATTGACGGGTCTTTTGATTTTACTGTACTTGAGCTAACGAATATTCCATTAAATCTCCTTTTATAGAATAATAACGATTAAATCATTTTACTTTTTCTTTTCTTCCCATCTTATACAATATGTATCCTGTAATATATATTAACAAAATTAAAATTAAGGCACTTGTAAAATTATTTAGTCCGTAATTTTTCTCAACAGTGTCTAATACACCAGAGTAGATTCCTGCTAATACCGCGATTAAAAGAATTTTAGCCGGTCCCATTTAACTTCCTCCCCTTTTCCATTCGCTTGCTAAAATGCCATAAACGATATGGTCAACAAAATGGTCGTACAGCCATTCTGCTTGTCTAATCGTTCCTTCGTTTACAAACCTTAATCTTTCGGGAACACTTCTACTTTTTTTATTTTCCACAGCAGCACGTATCTCTACTTTATTTAGATGGAGGTGATTTATTGCATAGTCTGTTAATGCTTTCGCAACTTTCGTCATAATTCCATTTCCTTGATATTCTTCGCCTAGCCAATAACCGATATAAGCCGTTTTGTTAGACCAGTTTATGCTATTGAAGCCTGCTACTCCAACAATTTCTCCTTTGAATAAAATAACGGTATTTAAACTTTTATTCTCGGCATATTCTTTTAAACAGCCTTGAATAAAAGCTTTTGTATCCTCGAGCTTATTTGTGATGTCAAGCCAAGGCAACCATTCTCTTAAATATTTTCTTGATTTGTCAGTTAGCTCAAATACTCTTTCAGCATCATGTAATTCAATTAATTTTAATGAAATATCATCATCAACCTTATGTATGAACATAAATCTATCCCCCTAATTTGTTATTTGTTTTATTTTACTATAGATACCAAAAAATAGTATCTAAAAAATTCTCGACTGTATTTCTTTATCATGAGGCTCACCACCTACTGTGAAAAGCGATCACTGCACGAGGAAATCAACCAAAACGAAAACTAAAAAAACAACAAGGTTTACGAAAACAGCTAATAAGATACATTACGATGAAAATGAAACTTTTTGGAAACTCATTCGTATTGAAATAGTGGAAAGGAGAGATGAAATGAGCCTAATAATTAACGGGGTAACAAAAAGATTTGGGACACATACTGCAGTTGACAAGCTTTCGATTACGATTCCTGAGAGTGAAATTTTTGGATTTCTAGGGGCAAACGGAGCTGGTAAAACAACAACCTTTCGAATGATTTTAGGATTGTTAAACCCAACGGATGGGGAAATCAAGTGGAAAGGAAATAAAATTACATACAATGAAAGTGAAGAAATTGGCTACCTACCTGAGGAAAGGGGATTATATCCAAAGCTTAAGGTGAAGGAACAGCTTATCTATTTAGGCAGATTGAAGGGCATGACGAAACAAGAGGTACTTACTCAAATGAATCATTGGTTTGAAAGATTAAAGGTACCTGATTATACAAATAAGAAAATTGAAGAGCTTTCTAAAGGAAATCAGCAAAAAATTCAATTTGTCGCAGCGGTTATACACAAGCCGAAGCTGCTTATTTTAGACGAACCATTCAGTGGGTTAGATCCAGTAAATGTTGAGTTACTAAAGAAAGCTGTCGTCGAATTAAAAGAAGCAGGGACGTCTATCGTGTTTGCTAGTCACCGAATGGAGCATGTTGAAGAGTTATGCCAGCATTTGTGCATCATGCATCATGGTAAACCGGTTGTTCATGGTTCTCTTCGGGAAATTAAACGGGCATTTGGGAAGAAAAATGTCTTCATTCAAGGTGATTTTGAAATGGATTTTCTTGAAAACATACCAGGCGTGACTAAATTCAAAAAGACGTATGATGGTGTTGCGCTGCAAATTATGAATGAGGAAGTGGCAAGTACGATTTTCCATGAACTACAAAATAAAGGTTTTGTTCGTAAATTTGCTCTTGAAGAACCTTCATTAAACGATATTTTTATTGAGAAGGTAGGTGCTTCCTATGAATAAATTTTGGATCATGGTTGCACATACGTATTTAAGTAAAGTAAAAACGAAATCATTTATCTTTACTACGTTAATTATGTTATTACTCATTTACGGATTATCAAACATTGGCAATATTATCAACTTCTTTGATGATGAGCAAGACAAACAAACATTTGCTGTAATAGATGAGACAAATGAACTTTATCAAATGTTCGAGGCAAATCTGAAAGTAAGCGGGAATCCCTTTGATATCGAAAAGGCTAGCAAAACTGAGGAAGAACTTGATAAACAAGTGTTAGAGGAAGAATTAGATGGCATCATTATTTTAGAAAATGATGCTAGTAATTTACCTACTGCAACAGTTAAAACATTGTCTATGACTGATAGCTCTATTTTTATGCAGGTTGAGCAAGTACTTCAGCAAACAAAGCAGGAAATCGGGAGACAGAAGTTAGGTCTAGAGGCTGAGGAATTAAACCAATTGTTTACACCAGTCGAAATAAGCAAAGTTGCACTTGAAGATAATGCAAAAACCGAGGATGAGTTAAATCAAGCAAGGGTGCTTGTTTATGTCCTATTATTCTTTATTTATTTTTCAGTGATTCTCTATGCAAGTATGATTGCAACAGAGGTCGCAACAGAGAAATCTTCACGTGTAATGGAAATTTTAATTTCTAGTGTATCTCCTGTTAAACAAATGTTTGCTAAATTAATAGGTATCGGCTTACTAAGTTTAACGCAAATGTTGATCATCTTTGTCTCTGGTTTTGTGACCATTCGTTCTAAAATAGATGACCTAAGTGCGCTGACAGGTGGAGAGCTAGGATTTACTGATATCCCAGTTTCAACATTTGTCTATGCAGGAATTTACTTTATTTTAGGTTATTTCCTATTTGCAACATTAGCTGCATTCCTTGGCTCGCTAGTAAGTAGAATTGAGGATGTCCAACAATTGATTTCACCGATGATTTTCCTAATTGTTGGGGCATTTATGATCGCTATGTTTGGGTTATCAAATCCTGACACACCATTTATTACAATCAGTTCATATATACCGTTCTTTACACCAATGATCATGTTTTTACGGGTAGGAATGCTAAATATCCCTCCATGGGAAATCGCACTCTCGATCATTATCCTTGTAGCATCGATTACAGCATTGGCTATATTTGGAGCACGGGTTTACAAAGGTGGAGTCCTCATTTACGGAAAATCTTCTTCGTTTAAAGATTTAAAACGAGCATTAACAATGTCTAAAGATAAATAATAATAGGAAGAGGTGTACACATAATTAGTTTGTGTACACCTCTTTGTATTTTACAATTATTCCCTGTCTTAAATCTCCTCATTCTATATAATAATCTATTTCTAATCTCTCCTCAATTCGCATTCATATATCCCCGTTTTCGAAATTCCTTCCGCATATCCTCATAACAGCTAGATACAAAAAAGCGGAGAGAAAAGGGATTCTCATGCCAAGGCATAATGTATGCAAAAGACGAAAAAGAACGATTAATCTTATTATTTGATAGAGAACGTGCATTCGTATTTTATCAATGGTAAAATAAATGAAGGAAATTGTGGATATAATAAAAATTTATAAATGAAATGATCTAGCATCAGTAGATTTTTAAGGATGGGAAGAAAATGAGAGATTCGATAAAATTTATCCATGCGGCTGATTTGCATTTAGATAGTCCATTTGTTGGTTTAAAGCATTTGCCCCCAGAGTTGCTAGAAAAAATGAGAGAGAGTACCTTTTTGGCATTTTCTCGGCTTGTTACATTTGCAATTAATAAGCGAGTAGATTTTATTTTGCTGTCAGGTGATTTATATGATGAAGAGGATAGAAGCTTAAAAGCACAATTAAAATTAAAAAAAGAATTTGAAAGATTGGCTAATGCGAATATCGAAGTGTATGTTATCCATGGAAATCATGATCATATGGGAGGGAATTGGATCGAGCTATCCTGGCCGGAAAATATCCATATTTTTTCCTCTGAACAAGTGGAAATGAAAATCTTTGAAAAAAATGAACAACCTCTTGCTTATATTTACGGCTACAGCTACCCTTCACGTTCTGTACGGGAAAATATCACGGCAAAGTATCAAAAAGTGGATAATTCTTCTGTTTATCATATCGGTATGCTCCATGGCTCTATTGAAGGAAACGATGAACATGATGTTTATTGTCCCTTTAAGTTAACAGAGCTCATAGAGAAAAAATTTGATTATTGGGCATTAGGCCATATTCATAAGCGGCAACTATTACATGAGGACCCTGTGATTGCCTATCCAGGGAATATCCAAGGGAGACATCGAAAAGAGGCAGGGGAAAAGGGTTTTTATTTTGTTGATATGAAAGAAGATGCCCCTATTTTGACATTTGTTTCAGTTGAGGAAGTCATATGGGATAAAATACAAATTTCAATTGACACACATACGACGATGACTGATTTACTTCATGAATGCAGATTGTCTATAGAGCAACTACGCCAACGAGGAAAGCCAACGTTGCTAACGATTGAATTTATAGGAACAGGAAATCTAGCGGCAAATTTACATAGTCATGAAACATTACAGGATATGATGGATGATTTAAATGAAGAGGAGCATAGCAATCAACCCGTTATTTGGATTTATAAAATGACAAATCAAACATATCTTTATGAGGAAAATACTAAGCTTGAATCCTTTTTTAATGACCTGCATGAGTCTGTTGAACAATATGACGCTTTTAATGATGTTCTTCAACCACTTATGAGCCATCCATTATATAGACGCTATATTGATGAGTTTACTAGTGAGGAACAGCAGCAGCTTTTAAAGGAAGCGGAAAAGCTTTTGCGCCAGGAGATATTGCTGCAAAGTGAGGTGAAATAAGAATGCTAATCGAAAAGCTGATGATCTACGGATACGGGAAATTTGAAAATCAGTCCATTAATTTTAAAGATCAGAGCTTTCAAATGATTTACGGGCAAAATGAAGCGGGAAAATCGACAATTATGTCTTTTATTCATAGTATCTTTTTTGGTTTTCCTACGAAACAACAAATGGAAAATAGATATGAACCAAAAAAGAGTAATGCATACGGCGGATACATTGTTGTACGAACAGATGACAATCAATCAATCAAAATTGAGAGGACTTCGGGAAAGGCAAGTGGAGACCTAATAATAGAGAATGAGGATGGCACTAGGCTAGATGAGGCATACCTTCAAGCTATATTAGGTGGTATTGATCGGGAAACATACCGTTCTATCTTTTCCTTTGACATCCATGGTCTGCAAAGGATACAAAAAATGAATTCTGATCAAATAGGAAAATATCTATTCCTCTCAAGTATTTATGGGGCGGATGCTTTATTTACGATCGAAAATACATTAACTAGACAACAGGATATTCTTTATAAGCCAACTGGAAAGAGGCCAATCCTTAATGAGGCTCTTACGACATTAAAGGATAGTCACAGCAGACTTCTTGAGGCAAAACGTAACAATCATGATTACCAAATGCTTATTGATAAAAGAAATGATCTGAAACGGAAGCTCGAGGCAACTGCACTTGAAAAAAAACAAGCGTTAGCTAGGCAAAGGGAGCTCGAAAGAATTCAAGCGGTTCTTCCGCTACTTCGTGAGCTTAATTGGTGTGAAGAACAGCTTTTACGTCTTCCAGATACTAAGGAGTTTCCCGAGGATGGTTTACAGCAATTAGATTATTACAATGTTACTTTACAACCATTAGAGGCAGAGCTTCATGTTTTACATAATAAGCAAGAGCAATTAATTAATGAGGAAAATGGAATCGTTGTAAATCAAGCTGTGCTAGACCTTTATCCTAGCATTACAAGCTTACGTGAACAATTGCCAGTTTATAAAGAAAAAAAGAAAAAACGTGATCAGTTTATAGAGCGCATTGATCAAACTGGGCATGAGATTCATATGTATAAGCAGAGAATCTATCCAAATGTTTCGGATGAGGATTTACTAACTATCAAAGCAACAGTACTTATGAAAGAATCAATAAAAAATGCAATTATCGCTGAGCAACAATTAAAACAACGGAAAAAAACATTAGATGAGCAATTTGAGCAAACGAAGAATTTACTAGAGGAAACAGAATGGAAAATATCAGAGTTAAAAAAGAGCATACTTTCAGATTATGAACGGCAAAAGTTAGAACACGAAATATCAAAAAGGCAATCGACGAACCGTGACTATTTAAAAGAAGAGCAAAAGCAGCTCACAAATCAGCTAACTATTCGTAAAAAAGAGCAGCAAAAGGAAAAAAAACAACGGCTGTCTATCATTAGCATGTTTGCTTGTTTAGTAGCAGCGGGTACTGGATGGGCGATGTTTTCCCAATATTGGCTAGTCTCGATCGTTTTAATTATAGGGTTTTTCATCTCTTTGTTCATCATTAAACAGGTGACGATGAAAAAGGACGCGTTTGCCGAACATTTAAAAAGACAGATAAAATCTATTGAAGAAGAACTGGCAAAATTCACAGAGGCTGATTCCGAGCAAACCTCGATGTCGAAGTTATTACTGGAAATGGAAAAGGATAATCAAACGAAGCAAGCTCTACATCATGAGCAACTTCTTTTTAAGCAGTATGAAAGAAACTATGACAGAGTAATAAGTCTTTTTGAAGAATGGGAAAAAGAACAATTTCATCATGAGGAAACGTATAAACAGCTTGCAAAAGAGCTGCTAATTGATAGAACAGCAGCACCTGAAATTATTTTAGAAGCATTTGAACTACTTCAGCAGCTTCAGGAGCTGTTGTTAAAACGAAATAAAGATATGTCTGAAGTACAAATTCTTAATGAAGAAATTGACCAATATGAACGAAGAATAATAGAAATGCTCGAGATTTGCCAACTATCATATTTATCAATAGAAGAGGGTGCTATTGAAATCCATAAGCTGTCACTACAACAAAATGAAAAGGTCAAAATGCTAACAAATCTTCATGAACGGAAGGATGAACTTGAAGAATCGATTCGTTCGTTAAAGGATAAGATTTCTTATTTAAAGACAGAAAAGGAGAGTCTTCTAAAAAGGGCTGGGCTTGAGGACGAAGAACAATTTCGGAGATATGCTCACCATCATAGTGAGAGAGAAGAATTAATTAAGCAGAAGCTATGGATTGAAAAACAGCTTACAACAGAACGAAATGTGAATCTCGAACAACTAACTATTAAGGAATACGATGATATTGATGAACAGCTTTTAGCGATAGAGCATGAAGTAGAGAAGTTAACTAAATTCGAGAAGGACCTGCATCAGCAATATTCAACAGTTGATGTTAAAATCCACAATATTGAACAAAATGGAGTGTATTCAAATTTATTGCATTCCTTTGAAATGGAAAAAGCGGAAGTAAGAGAATTATCTGAGCAATGGGTTGTTCGCGCATTAGCGAAAGACTTATTACATCAAACGGTTGAACGGTATCGGCAAACAAAGCTTCCGGCATTAATCCGTCATATTGAACAGTTTTTTCGTACTTTAACGATGGAGCAATATCACCGAGTATTTTTACCTAACCAAAAGCAATCGTTTATTGTCGAGAGAAATGACGGTATGAGATTTTTTGCTGAGGAGCTAAGCCAAGCAACTGCCGAACAATTATATTTATCGATTCGTTTAGCACTTGTTAAAACGATAAACGAGCAGGTGACATTACCGATTATGATTGATGATAGCTTTGTTCATTTTGATCATGAAAGAACGGCCGAAAGCATTAAGCTTATGCAGGAATTAAAACAGGAAAACCAAGTGATATTTTTTACATGTCATAAGCATATCGCTGAAAACTATCAATCGGATACGGTGATTCATCTAAATGAATTAGCTGGAACCTCCAAGCTATATCACCCGTAGTACTTAGAACTATGCTATACTATCCATACACTGGGGAAAATCGTATTAAAAATTTATGAATTCATAACAAATAGAATAGACAAAAATGTGAGAGGAGCTTAGTTTATGGTGAAAGGAATACTCCATTATGATGTTGGGGAACAGGTAGATGTTCATCTTCTCATAAAATCTTCTACTAAGGGAATTGCAAGCAATGGAAAGGCATTTTTAACATTAATACTTCAAGATACGTCAGGTGAAATTGAAGCAAAGCTTTGGGATGCATCTCAGGAGGATGAAGTGATCTATTCACCTCAAAAAATTGTAAAAGTATATGGTGATATTCATCATTATCGTGGTCGAAATCAATTGAAAATTCGCAACATCAGACCTAAACATGATGATGAAACTGTTGATATAGCTGATTTCCTAGAAACAGCTCCCGTTGCAAAAGATGTAATGAATGAGAAAATTACGCAATATATTTTTGAAATGAAAAATTCTAAGCTACAACGAATTACAAGATATTTATTAAAGAAGCATGGTGAAGCTTTTATCGAATATCCGGCAGCTACAAAAAATCACCATGAATTTGTATCCGGCTTAGCCTATCATGTTGTCTCCATGTTGGATTTAGCAAAAGCAATTGCAACATTATATCCAAGCCTTGATACCGATTTACTTTATTCGGGAATTATCCTTCATGATCTTGGAAAGGTCATTGAATTATCTGGACCAATTAGTACGACTTATACTGTTGAAGGAAACCTAATTGGACATATTTCAATTATGGTAAATGAAATTGCGAAAGCAGCCGAGCATTTACAAATTGAAGGAGAAGAGGTTGTCATTCTTCAGCATTTAGTATTGAGCCATCATGGTAAAGCAGAGTGGGGAAGCCCGAAGCCGCCAATGATAAAAGAGGCAGAAATTATTCACTATATCGATAACCTTGATGCAAAAATGAATATGCTAGACAGAGCACTAGAACGAGTGAAGCCAGGGGAATTCACGGAAAGAATATTCGCCCTTGATAATCGTTCCTTTTACAAACCAACCTTTATAAAAGAGTAAAATGAAGAAGCGTAGAATAAGGAATTCATTCCTGTTCTGCGCTTTTTTCCTTTAAAAGCTTAAACTCCATCACTTCTCTAAGGGAATATGTAATAAATACTAGATTAATTCCATTTCCTTGGAATAATTCAATACCATCATTCATATTTTCTAGTAATAGAATAATCTAGGCGAATCGGTAGAATGAAATGATTCTTCTAGCAAAGAAGATGGAAGTATGCTTAGATGCTTCTTAAAAATTGTACGAGTTATAAAAGGGGGATTGATTTATGCTTTTATTACCGTGGTGGATATATGTTTGCATTATTGGGATTCTCGTCAGTGGGTATATGGCCTTTAAAACGGCACGTGAAGATAAAAAGGTTGATCAGGAGTTCATTGAAAAAGAGGGACAAGTTTTTTTAGAACGTATTGAGCAAGAGCGGCAACGAAGAAAAGCGATGCAGCTTCAAGAAGAACCAATTGAAAAAGACCAATCAGCTAGTTAACATTGTTCCATTATATGAAAGAAGGCTGTCTTAATAGGAGTCAGATTCCTTAAAGACAGCCTTTTTATCATCATAAGCTGTTAGATTTATTTTTCAGATGGTGTATCTGTAGTCTTTTCATTTGTTTCAGTTTCTTCTTTGTCAAAAATATTTTTTAAATCCTCGTCCTTAACTTTGACATTTGCGTTCTCTAGCTCTTTATCAAGAGCTGATTGGATTGTATCTGGCTGTTGAAGCTTTTGTGTGCTTGCTTCTTCCTTTAAATAATCCTTCATTTTTTCAAATGTTGTAACTGTTTTCGTTACTTTAATGATGTGGTAGCCATAATCAGATTTTACAGGGGCACTTACTTCGCCCTCCTTTAGTTTAAAGGCAGTATCCTCAAATTCCTTGACCATAGACCCTTTAGCAAACCAACCTAAATCCCCGCCATTTTGAGCAGAACCAGGATCAGTCGAATATTGCTTTGCAAGGTCTTCAAATTTTTCACCCGACTTAAGCTTGTCCGCTATTTCTTTAGCAGTTTTTTCATCGGCAACTAAAATATGACTAGCTTTGATTTTTCCTTTTAGTGAATCGTAATATTCCTTAACTTCCTCATCGGTTACTTTCACTTCTGCCTCGGCCGCTTTTTTACGCAATAAATCAACCTTTAAAATGTCTTTAATGACATCTTCCCCTTGCATTTCGACCATGCTTGTAAATTGTGTACCTAATTGGGCTTGATATTTATCAAATTCGGCTTGGATTTCTTTATCCGAAACTTTATATTTTTCACTTAATACTTTTTCATGGACAAGCTCTGTAAGCACGTCTTTACCAAAGCGGTCTTTAAGAGCTTGATAAAATTCATCCTTTGTTATGTCACCAGCTTTTGTTTCAACAATTGTTTCTGACTCGTTATTGTTGCAAGCACTAAGTGTGAATAAACCTGTTGCTGCTACTAATGCTATTGACAATTTTTTCATCCTTACAACTCCTAGTTAAGAATTTTAATGAATTTTACATAGAAGATACTATACCATAATTTAACATGGATACAAAATTTCCATTTCTGTTTTATTGTATTTCTAAACGAATAGGCGATCGTCCAATCATGATAGAGCATTTAACCATAGAATACATTGAAAAGATAAAGGAGGTAATTAACATGGGGAAAGAATTTGGCTTTTCAAATAACTTTGCATTGCTAGTTGTATTGTTTATCTTATTAATTATTATTGGTGCTGCCTATATTTATTAAGTGTAACTATAGAAATTTAGCTACTATGGAGCAATAGCCTATTCGTTTGTAGGCTGTTTTGCATAGGATATCGTAATAAAAGCTAAAGGGGGTGTCAAAATGGGTGGAGCATATGCAGGTGGATTCGCATTGATCGTTGTATTGTTCATCTTGTTAATCATTGTTGGTGCAGCTTGGTTATAAGATAAAATAAAAGGAAAGAGGGTGACTCAAAAGGGTCTGACCCCTCCTACAAACACGAGTAAATAGTAAACTAACCTAATCATTAGTCTATTATATTAAGTGTTTGAGGGGGTCTGTACCTTTGGTATTGAGTCGCCCTCTTTCCTTTTTAGAAAATCGCCGACAGAAATTATGTCAGCATACTACTATGTAGTTTGTATCGTTCTTATATTTGTCAAAAATCTAAGCAAACAAAATTTCTACGTATGAAGAGATTAACAAAATCGTAATAAGAACATTGATTGTTCGAAAAACCTTTGTTTGTCGGTCTTCAGGAATCTCACGAACTAAGCATAACGTATTTGTTAGCTTATTTATGTAAAACAAGATAAAGACTGCAAACAAAATGAAGAGAATTAACATTGGAGATCCCCCTTCCCTCATTATACATATTAGATTACCAAACTATTTATGAAAAAGATAGGTTTGAAGATTGACAAAAAAAGAAAATTGTTAAATTGTGACAGAGGGGCTTGCGTTACATAGGATGATTAAATTGAAAGAAGTCTCTCTGGAAATCAGTGGGAACTCGGGTCCCACTGATCGCATTATCAATGAACACTAGTATTTTTTTATCAATACTTCATAACCATCTTCATATTCTTCTATTAAACTCATTTTTGGAGCAAACAATAACTGCTTTAAAAAAATGAAATCTGGAACACATAAACCGATATGAAAGGCCATTGCAATACAGATATAATGAACATATGGAGTAAAATAGATACTAACTAAGCATAAAATTGCGGTCATAAAAATAAATGGGAATAGGAGAGACAAAATCATATTTCCCTTTTTTATACTATTACAGGCTTTTACTTCTAGAACTGGAATCATATAATACTGCTTAAATTTTACTGAGACACGATTTCCGCTAAAAAGTAATGGTAAAGCATGACACAATTTATGAATTGGCATCAAGCTTATAAATAAAACAACAAATAAAAAGAAATGTTCGTCTTTTAGATGAATGTTTGGCAATAGTAAATTAATAGGTAGATAGGTTAAAATAAATACAAAGATCATGGTAATAATTGAAAGAAATAAGATTCTGTTTTGGCCAACATCTTTTTGAAGGTTTATTGTTTTCCAACAATTCATCTTTTCACCGTCCAAACTCTCTCATTAACTAAAGTACTATCATACTTTACGACGGTGTGATAAAAAATGCAATATGAAAAAGTGAATTGGAAACGCTTAATTTAAAAAAGTAAGAAAAGACTAATGAAAACAACTAAATTTATCATCATTCGCTAAAAAAATTCAATTTGTCGCCTGACTTATTTAAGAATGCGGTTTATCATCCTAGTCTAACCATATGCTCTATGTTAGACTAGAATGATGTGACCTCCATTGATTATTTGCTTTTCTAAATAAGATAAATACTATAAAATAAAGAACAATAATGTTCATTGTGAAGGGTGTTTAAAATGGAATCTTTAGAGACTCGTTTGGAAACATTGGAGTACTATCAAAAATTATTGTTACAAATGATTGATTCACAGCGATTTCCATTTTACAAATTAGTAATGGAGCGAGGATTAACGAAAAGAGAGGTTGATGAGCTTTTTTCATTATGTGATAAGTTAAATCTCCAGCTCGAGGAACAAAAAGCGCAAGGATTAGTCATATATACAGACCTCCTTACGCAATTTGCAAATCAATTAAATGACAAGCTTAATGCAAATGAAACGATTCAAGCAATGTCAAAACAGGGAATGTATCCTTTATTAATGAAGGAATTTATATCCTTATTGAAATAATCCTTTGCATTCTAAATTAGCTTGATGGTAACAATTGTTCTGATGTTTCTTTCGTTGGAGCCTTCTTTGTTAGACTTCCATTCTCCTCGTAAAACGAATCCTCTAAATTATCAAAGGAACGCTCGAAGATTTCCATGAAATCATCGCCATAAATATTTCGAATGATGCACATCATATCGAGCATTTCTGGGAATTTTCCATATAAGTTTTGTAATGGAAGTGCTCCTTTAAAGACAGAATTTCGATCGGGACTAAAATCTTCTAATAATTGTTCAAGAACTTCTTCGCCTTGCTTTGTCAATTTGATATACGTATTCCGCTTATCGTTAGCTTTTTTAGAAAACTCAAGATAACCTCGTTCCTCTAACTTTTTCGAAAAGTTAAACGCAGTTGAGACATGCATAACTCCGAATTTAGCAATCTCTGAAATTGAAGCTCCATTTAAATGATCTGCAATCCAAAGTATATGATGCTCATTAATATTTAGGTCATATGGCTTAATCCATTGTTGCCAATCTTTTTCAATTGTTTTCCATAATGCCTTACTAAGCTGCGCAACTCGTTGACTAAATAATAAGGCTTCTTTTATAGTATAATCCTTTTCATTATGTTTCATCACCGGTCACCCCCGTACTTCCAAATTGTATTATTCTCTATTATGCCAATAAAATAAAGATTAATAAAGATATAAATTTATGAAATTTTAAAATATTTACATAATTCCTTGTTTAGCAGCTTTTAGGGATGAAAAAAAGTGTGTTGATCACATATATCCAGCACACTTTTTTATTTTGAATCAAAAACATTAATGTAAAGTTTGTTCAAGTTGTTTAATTTTCTTTTCAACCTCGTCAATTTCCTTTTGTAATTCAATTTTATGAGGCTCTATTTCTTGTTTGAACTGATTGATAGCATTTTTTATGTCGGCTGAAACTTCCTTCACGACTTGAGTGCCCTCAATTGCAGCTTCCTTCATTTGGTTTTTTAGAATAATACTTTCATTCTTTAATTGCTGAAGAGTTGTATCTAATCTTTTTCGGTTTGCTTGCAAGTTTGCTCGCAATTCTTTACCAGAAGAAGGGGTTGTTAATAATGTAGCGATCCCACCGACAATTCCTCCTACTATTAACCCGGTAAAAAAGGATGTATTTTTTGCCATCATTCATCACTCCAAGCATCTCAATATATTCATTGTATTCTTTCCATAATCTATCTTACTTAACATTATACATAGATAATTAAAACTTCGCATACCTTTTATAAGGACATTTTTGAATAAACCAAAAATTAAAATGTCATGCAAAATAGGACATGTTTAACCGTATCACCCTTGAAAAGAAGCTTGCAATATTAATAATATTCGGAGAATAATGTCCTTCCGAAAGATTAAGGGGGTTCGTATGGCAGGGGTAATCTTTTTATTCTTTTTTTTAAGTTTCCTTTCATTTATTGGAGTATTTCATTATTTTCAGCTTTTTCAACGATCGGCATCTTATCCACCTAAAAGGGTGATAAAACAAAAATTAGTGGTCTTAGCAGCAGCAGGTTTTCTCTCTTTGTTAATCGGAATTATTTTACTCAGTGTTAAATAGATAGAGAGAGGTATAGAAAAACCCGATCTTATAGAAGATCGGGTTAGAAGTCTATGCTGTAATAAAGTTGGAACGTTTAAATATTGCTTGAACAATTGGTAGAACAATAATCGTTGCTGCTCCATTGAACAGTGTCGCCGGAAGGACAACAGATAAAAATAATGCTGTAAAGGCAGCACCGCCAGGCAATCCAACGATTATTAATGCAGATGTCAAAAAGATCGTTCCAGAAACAATTGTTCCAATAACAACTAACACGGTTGCTACTACAATATTTTGCGCATGTTTCTTTACGAGCAGAAATAGACCATAAAATATGAAGGCTGTTATAAGCTTATCAATGATATTTGGAATTTGTCCCCCAGGAAAATTCGTTGTTAATGCTGATAAAATACCAGTAACAATACTAAGTAATGTAACGTTTTTTAAACTAGGGAAAAGCATAATTCCAATGAACATCATAATTAACATCATATCCGGCTTCATTCCGTTGTAGAATGGCGGCATTACCATATGAAGCACTGCCCCAATTGCAGCAAAAAGTGATAATGTAACTAAAACTCGTGTTTTCATTTCTCATCTCTCCTAATCTCATCTCTTATATCTCTCCAATAGTGAACTATTTCCTATTGCGAGAGATTATCAATATTATAACAAGATATATGATTAACGTATAGAATTTTTTAAAGGCAATTAGCTATTTTTGTTTTTAAATTCTGTCATAAAGTTGGCTAGTGCAAGACAAGCTTCCTTAGGTACTGCATTGTAAGCAGATGCTCTACAACCGCCAACAGAACGGTGTCCAGCAAGTCCAATAAATTGACGTTCTTTTGCTTCCTGAAGGAATTTTTTCGTTAATTCTTCATTAGGCAATGTAAACGTAATATTCATTAAAGAACGGCTATCTTCTGTTGCATGAGCTTTGTAAAAGCCTTCACTTTCATCGATTGTACTATAGATATAGCCTGCTTTTTCTTCATTTACCTTTTGGATTGCCTTTACGCCACCTTGTTCTTTTACCCATTCTAAAACAAGTGATAGCATATAAATCGCAAATGTTGGTGGTGTATTGTATAAGGAATTATTATCAGCATGTGTTGAGTATTTTAAAATAGTCGGTACGTTTGGACGTGCTGTTTCTAAAAAGTCCTTTTTCACAATCACAACAGTAACACCAGATGGGCCGAGATTTTTTTGAGCTCCTGCATAGATAAGGGAGAATTTCTCTACATCAATTTCCTTGCAAAGGATATCACTAGACATATCAGCAATTAAAGGAATTGGACTCGTTGGATACTCATTCCATTGTGTACCAAAAATTGTATTATTAGATGTAATGTGTAAATAAGCTCCATCTTTTATATCCTCTAAAGAATAGTCAGTTGGAATTCGAGAATAATTTTCTTCTTTGCTTGATGCTAAAATCCGTGTTTCTCCGAAGGCTTTTGCTTCTTTAAGTGCCTTCTCAGACCAAGAACCAGATAGAATGTAGTGTGCAGTTTTATTTTCTTGCAAAAAATTCATAGGAATCATCGAAAATTGTAAACTTGCTCCACCTTGTAAAAATAATACTTCATACGTATCCGGAATACCTAATAGTTCTCTTAATAGAGCATTCGCACGATTATGAACTTCTTCATAATCTTTACTTCTGTGGCTTAACTCCATAACGGACATTCCCGTATTGTTGAAGTTAACTAATTCCTTTTGCGCGCGTTCAAGCACTTCTAATGGTATAGCTGCTGGTCCTGCATTAAAATTATAAGCTCGCAATTTCATTGCCTCCTCGAAATGTGTGAAGGATAAAAGAGTATGCAAATCTCATATTTCCTTCATCTTTTGATGATGTGTTAGTGAATCTGTCAATTAAAATAGTTAAATAATAATCATATCCTATCATGAAAAGATAAGGAAATATAGACTGAATATTTTCATTCTTTATGAAAGTTTTCAGGAAAACGTTAACATGATTTCTTTAGCTTTAATTACTAGTTTTTATTTATTTCTATTGTGAGTTTTTAACACTTTGTTTTAAGAGAGAATACGAAAAGGGAGACGCTACAGGTATAACACAAAGAAGACTCCTAGACCTCTTTGTGAAAGGGAAGCACTACATGAGGAAAGAAACAACTAAGATGAATCGACAATAACTAAAAAAACCAAAACTGCTTGCCGCAATTTTGGTTAATTAGAGAGCCCTTTTTGAATAGAAGCTGCAATTTCCTGTAATTGTTCAGAAGAATATTGGCCAGAGTGATCTTTCCAAACTGCGCCAAAACCATCACCTTTTCCATATCTTGGAATGATGTGCATGTGATAGTGGAACACAGATTGTCCTGCCTTTTCACCATTATTGTTAAGTAAATTCATGCCTACAGGTTGAAATTGCTCTTTAATCGAATTGGCGATTTGTGGTACTACCTCAAAAAGCTTACTCGCAATGTCTGGTGTTAGCTCATAAATATTTTCCTTATGTACTTTTGGTACAACGAGAGTATGTCCCTTTGTTACTTGACTAATATCAAGGAATGCGTAGACATGTTCATTTTCAAATACTTTTGCACTTGGAATCTCACCATTAATAATTTTGCAAAAAATACAATCGCTCATTATTTCACCACTTTCAAATTATTGAGTAGTAAACAAAATTCAACAGCTTTTGTAAAAACATTATGCTATGATCATTCGTAAATGAAAAGTCATGCTGAATATTGTCTAATACAGATTTGTTAACCGTATTTTACCATAATTCTTCTTGAAAATCATAGGGCATGGACATACATAAAAAGAACAGGGTGATGTGGATGTCACCCTGTTCTAAAGAAGGGAAGGAAACTCAGGTTTTGAAAGGAAGTTATTTTGATAAACACCTCATTTAACATGTTTATGCTAATTGATGTGTAAATCACCATTGTTCAAAGCAATCATCCCCCAGTTAAGTGATCTTATCTGCTTAACTTTATGATCGATTATCTTTGACAAACACCTCATTATGAAATGACGTTAAATGCGAGCGTTTCATTACAGAAAAGTACGGCCCGTAAACACCTCATTTTCTAAAGGGTTGTATAACCAATGGTTTTGTTAACAATTACTTTCATATAAAGAAAGGAAATTGTCTTTGACAAACACCTCATTTACTTTTTAGTAAATGCTAATTAGTTTGTTTTTTCACCATTGTCCAAAGCTACCAACTCCCTGTTAAGTCGTGATACACTTCTTAACGCTGTTGGAAAATGTCTTTGACAAACACCTCATTTACAAGGATGTTAACTTAATGAGCGTCTATTTCTCGAAATAACGGCCCGTAAACACCTCATTTATAATTCGTGTATACAATGGTTTTTAAACTTCCTTACTTGAGGAAGTCTTGGACAAAGCCTTTAAAGACTTGTCTTCGACAAATTGTCCCTTCCTCATACATTATGATGTCCTTTAAGGATTTGATTATGCATAAAATTAGGTCATGATAAAAGGAAGAATTTACGTACTGAACCGCTCTTTTTACAGCTTGTAACGGATTTAAGTAACGAAAGGATGATATAAGGATTAGTAGTATCTTTTTTTATAATGTGGTCGCTCTTTTCCACGTTATATGTTGGAAAGCAATTTATCTAAATTGCAAGAAATAAGAAAGAAAACTTTCACTGAATGAAGTCTCGCAAGCTTTATGATAAGATAAAAAGAAAAAGGAGTTCCCATAAAATATGACGTTGTTAAAAGTTAATCAATTAACAGGTGGATATACAAGATACCCTGTTTTAAAGGATATTTCCTTTGAAATAAACGAAGGGGAAATTGTCGGATTGATTGGGCTAAATGGAGCTGGGAAAAGCACAACGATTAAACATATTATTGGTCTTATGGAAGCACATAAAGGGCAAATTACAATTAATAAGAAAACATTTGCTGAAGATCCAGCTGCATATCGCTCACAATTTAGTTTTATTCCTGAGACGCCTATATTATATGAAGAATTAACACTTTTCGAGCATTTGGAATTAACTGCAATGGCCTATGGTCTTGATAAGAAAACATTTGAAGAGCGTCTTCACCCACTTCTTAAAGAGTTTAGGATGGAAAAACGGCTTAAATGGTTTCCAGCTCATTTCTCAAAGGGAATGAAGCAAAAAGTAATGATAATGTGCTCATTTTTGATTGAGCCAGCATTATACATTATTGATGAGCCATTTGTCGGTCTTGATCCGTTAGCGATTAATTCATTGCTAGAGATGATGGAAAAGGCTAAGAAGCAAGGCTCAGGCATTTTAATGTCAACACATATTCTTGCAACAGCTGAAAGATATTGTGATTCATTTATTATCTTACATAATGGTGAAATTCGCGCCAAAGGTACTTTAGAGCAATTACGTGAACAATTTGGAATGAAAGACGCAACACTTGACGATCTTTATATTCAGTTAACAAAGGAAGAGCAAGATGAAGAGCATTGATGAGATTTGGAAGACGAGGGTTAATCACCATATAAATGAAACAAGGTCATATCTGAAATATATGCTAAATGACCATTTACTGTTTGTGTTTATTTTTTTAGCAGCTGGGGGAGCAGTTGCCTATCAAGGCTGGCTTCAGACAATTCCTGAAAATTTTCCTGCCGTGATCATCATGTCGATAACCTTTGCCTTTATTGTTCTTACATCAAGTGTAAGGACGCTTGTGAAGGAAGCGGATGTTGTTTTCTTACTTCCGATGGAGCATCAAATGAAGGGGTATTTTCAAAAGGCTTTTACATATAGCTTTGTAACCCAGAGCTTTATCATCGTCGTTACGTTTATCCTTTTTGCACCATTGTATTTGAAAATAACCTCGGCAAGCGGTTTAGTATTTCTTGCAAGCTTAATCCTTATCTTAATCGTTAAGTTTTGGAATTTGCGAATGGGCTGGAAAATGGAGTTTTTTACAGAAGCTTCAACAAAATGGAGTGACCTGATCGTACGATTCATTATGAATTTTTGCACAATATTTTTTATCCTGTCAGAAAACTATCCATTTGTCCTTGTTATTTTTCTCATAATGGCTCTATATGATGTTTATTTTTCAAAACTAATTAAACCGAAAGCGCTCAAATGGGATCAGTTTATTAAAAGGGAAGAAGAGAAGAAGCAATCGTTTTACAAAATAGCGAATTTGTTTACAGATGTTCCTAAATTAAAAAAGCGTGCAAAACGTCGGAAATATTTAGATTGGCTATTAAACCAGGTTAAATATGATAGGCAGCATGTTTTTGGCTATTTATTTTTAAGAGCGTTTCTCCGCTCTGGTGATTATAGTGGTATTGTTGTACGGTTAACGATTATTGGAAGCATCATTATCTTCTTTACGAGCGAGCAAGTTTTAGGCAATAGTATTGTTGTTGTTCTCTTTTCGTTTCTTACTGGTATTCAAATCATGAGCTTATATAAACATTTTGATTTACTTGAGCTACCGAATCTTTACCCATATGCTGAGGAGAAAAAGCTGGCAAGCTTTTTACAAATTATGTTTAAGGTTCTCATTAGTCAATCAATTATTTATTCGATTGTGACGCTATTAACAGCTGATTTTGTCCTGTTTGCCATTACATTATGTGTGAATGTGTTATTTGTATGTATATTCGTATTTGTCTATATGAAAAATCGAATAAAAAAAGGTGAAAAAGGTGTTTAATTATGGGCTATGAAAGTCAAAAGGCTGAAGAGGCAAAGCTATGGAAGCATAAATTGCTTAGGAAGCCTTCACTTCTCGAACGCACGTCAAAAAAAGCACAAACGAAAGTGAACCAATTTATCCCAGAAAAGGTGCATCATACAATAACAGAAAGTATAAAAATGATGGTCCAAGCAACAATAGTCGGATCTGATATAACCACTTTTCCAAAAGGAGCGGAAAACCTTACATTTGAGGAGCGAGAACAATTAGTTCAAAAAGCAATTGAAAATTATAAAAAAACGGCAGCAATCGAAGGGGCAACAACTGGTGCTGGTGGAATACTTCTCGGATTAGCAGATTTTCCGCTTTTCCTTAGCATTAAGATGAAGTTTTTATTTGAAGTTGCAAGTATATACGGATACAGCACAAAAGAGAAGAGTGAGCGTTTGTTTTTATTATACGTATTTCAGCTTGCATTCTCGAGTGAGGCACATAAAGCGGAAGCACTTGAGTTAGTCGAACATTGGGATACGTATAAGTTTAAAGTAGAGGATGTAGATTGGCGGATTTTTCAACAGGAATATAGAGACTATATTGACCTCGTGAAAATGATGCAATTGGTCCCTGGCATCGGTGCGATTGTCGGTGGTGTCGCTAACTATAATCTCGTGCAGCATCTAGGAGATACAGCAATGAATTGTTATCGATTGAGAATTTTTTCAAAGCCAAAAGCAAATTAAAGGGTCAGTCCCCCGAAATTGGGGACTGACCCTAATAATTATATAAAGATAAAAATTAAGAAGAACTATATTCTAGCTGGTATTGAATTGCCGCTTTGCAAAGAGTTTTAGCAGCTATTAACAATGCCCGTTCATCAATATCAAATTTAGGGTGGTGGTGTGGGTATGCATCAGTATCATTTGCTGGCATCGCTCCAGTAAAGAAGAAAGTCCCTTTCACATGTTGTAAATAATATGCGAAATCTTCACCACCCATTTGTTGTGGGCTTTCCTCTATCAATTCTACACCAGGCACTTGCTGAGCAGCCTTAATTAGAAACATTGTCTCGTCTAAATGGTTTACTACTGCTGGATACCCTCTCACAAACTGATAATCATAAGTAGCACCGCTCATCGAACATGTTCCAGAAACAACTTTTTCGATTTCTTCTTCTATTTGTTTGCGAACATCCTCCTCGAATGTTCGAACAGTGCCTATTAATTGAGCTGTATCAGCAATAATATTAAAAGCATTTTCGGCAACAAATGATCCAACAGTAACTACTGCGGGTTGGATAGGATCTACCTTTCGGCTAACGATTTGTTGGAGATTTGCGACGACTTGTGAGCCTATAACAATTGCGTCCTTCGTCTTATGAGGCTGTGCACCATGGCCGCCTTTCCCATTTATCGTCAGTTCAAATCGATCTGCAGCAGCCATAAATGCTCCAACACGATATTGAATTTTTCCAACAGGCTCTGTCGCCCATAGATGTGTACCAAAAATGACATCAACACCATCTAAACAACCGTCTTCAATCATTGATTTTGCCCCACCTGGAGCATATTCCTCTGCATGCTGGTGGATAAATACAATGTTTCCATTTAATAAATGGCGGTGATTGAAAAGTACCTTTGCTAGTACAAGTAATGTTGCTGTATGCCCATCATGTCCACAAGCATGCATAACCCCAGGAACTGTTGATTTGTAAGGAACGTCTTTTTCATCCTGAATAGGGAGAGCATCAAAGTCTGCGCGTAAAGCAACAGTAGGTCCTGAATTATCACCTTTAATTGTGGCAACAACACCATTTCCACCTACATTTGCCCGTACATCAACACCAAGCTTTTGGTAAAAGTTATAAATATATTTTGCTGTTTTCACTTCTTTAAAGGACACCTCTGGGTGCATATGTAAATATCGGCGAATTTTAACCATTTCTGAAAAATGATTATCAAGGCTCGTGAACAAATGCTCGATCATTTTTAACTCCTCCTCTATTTAGTTAGACACTCTATAGATTGTAAAAGCATATGTCTTTTGCTGGAAATATATTAAACTAGTATCGAAATGATTAGATTGATTGTAGTCAAAAAATTTAAAAAATTCAAGGGAGAGGGAAGGGAGCAAATAGAAAATACCTATAGAATAAGCATACTTTTCATATTTGAAACATTGTTATGTTTAATGTAAATTTAATACAAGCAAATATTATATTTAATCAAAGCACATATACTCCATAATATTTTCGGTATTAATTAATCAAAGAAATTTAATTGTAGCGTTCATTTTTATTTTTATTTGTAAGATCCTTCGGTCATTCATCCATTTGTTTTTAAAAGGTTGCAACTGTTTAATAAAGAAACTAGTATATTGAAATAATAATTCAGAAAAATTAATCATTATTTTTTTGTGAAATTCCGTTGACAAAAAAATAATAAAGTGATAGGATAATTAAGTCGCTGCTGAGGCAACGATTATTATTTAAAAATACTTTTATCATTTGATGATGCGCCCGTAGCTCAATTGGATAGAGCGTTTGACTACGGATCAAAAGGTTAGGGGTTCGACTCCTCTCGGGCGCGCCATAATAAATTTGGAGGAATACCCAAGTCCGGCTGAAGGGATCGGTCTTGAAAACCGACAGGGGTGTCAAAGCCCGCGGGGGTTCGAATCCCCCTTCCTCCTCCATAAAAAATATTGTAATTATCTACCCATGATGGAGGGGTAGCGAAGTGGCTAAACGCGGCGGACTGTAAATCCGCTCCTTCGGGTTCGGCAGTTCGAATCTGCCCCCCTCCACCATTTATTTTTACGTGCGGGTGTAGTTTAGTGGTAAAACCTCAGCCTTCCAAGCTGATGATGAGGGTTCGATTCCCTTCACCCGCTTATTTAATATGAAGTGTGTAAAAGATCAGTAGAGATACTGGTCTTTTTTTTATTTCCCATCTAGAACATTTATATTATCAATTCATAAAAGTTCGCGAATATAGTCGTGAACTTTTTTAGTGGTTAAAAAAGGTAATGTAGGGGAAATTTTGTATTGAAATAAAATGGAAATTAGTATATAGTACATTACAACAGTAATGCACTGGGTTGGTTGTTAATTGGAGGGAGGTTTTATACTTGATGCTGAATTCGGATGGAACGAAACCAATTTATATACAAATTGCAGAGTGGTTAGAGAATGAAATATTAAGTGAGAACATTTTGGAGGATGGAAAAATCTATTCCCAATATCAGCTAGCAGATATGTTTAATATCAATCCCGCAACAGCTGCAAAGGGCTTAAATTTGTTAGCGGAGGAGTCGATTTTGTACAAAAAGAGGGGACTTGGGATGTTTGTATCGACTAATGCGAAAGAGATCATTCTTAATAAAAGGAAAAATCAAACTTTAAAAAATTTAGTTAGTGAAATTGTGATAGAAGCAGAAAGATTAAAAATATCAGAAGAAGAGCTAGTTAAGATGATTAAGGAAGCCAATCGTGATAGGAGGAGCCGTTAATGAACGTTATTGAATGTGAGAAACTATCGAAAATGTATGATCAAAAGAAAGCATTAAATGAATTGTCTTTTACAATCGGAACTAATAAAATTACTGGCTTAATCGGTAGAAATGGTGCGGGTAAAACAACACTTTTAAAAATCATCGCTGGTTTTATTCGTGAATCTTCAGGCAGTATAAAAGTGTTTTCCGAAAATCCCTTCAATAATTTGAAGGTATCTGCAAATAGGATCTATATTGACGATCAAATGTATTTTCCTAATACATTAACGTTAAAGGATATCCTACAATCTGCAGCAGCAGTTTATGTAAATTGGGATGATGAGCTTGCCAAAAGACTTTTTTCTTATTTTTCATTTCATCCTAAACAACACTATTATCATCTTTCTAAAGGAATGAAAAGCACGTTTAATATGATTTTAGCGCTCTCAGCAAAATGTCCGTTAACGATTCTTGATGAACCAACAACTGGAATGGATACCTCGGTTAGAAAGGATTTTTACCGAGCGTTATTAAAGGACTATCTTGAATACCCGAGAACTATTATTCTTTCAAGTCATTTATTAAATGAAATTGAAGATTTATTAGAGGATATTTTATTAATTAATGAAGGTAAAGAGTTATTACATATGCCAATGGCGGATTTCAAGGAATATGCGCTTGGACTCCAGGGAAAGGAAAAGATGATTAACAAATTGATAGTTAATAAAGAAATAATTCATAGAAAAACGATTGGGATTGATGATCAATATCTCGTAATAAAAAATACTTTAACAAATGAAGAGAGGCAGCGTCTAAGTTTTAATGGTATTACCATATCCTCTGTTGCCTCAGATGATTTAAGCACATTTCTTACTGCTAAAACGAAAGGAGGAATTGATGATGTATTTAACAGAGGTTAAATTTGCAGATGTAGTTATGAACCAATTTAAGTATAAAGTAAAAGCTTATATTGGTCTATTCAGCTCATTATTAATAGTTCAAGTATTTGGATTACTGATGTCTTTGAATGGAAGCAGCTCGATGGGGACAGTTGGAAATGCATTTTCATTATCTCTAAATAATTACACTGGAAATATTGTCATTATATTTACAATGCTATGGGGCTTTATTAGCGCGATTACTATCACGACAAAGGCTTATAGAAATGATGACTTTACTTTTATTTCAAACCGCCTAAGTAGGAATCTTGCAAATATCTTCTTCTTAATACTTGCCAGTTTAATTGGAGGAATTACCGCTCTTTTATCTGGCTATTTATTAAAGGTTGTTATGTTTTTCTTCGTAGATGAAGGTTTTGTCATACTAACAAATATTAATATAACAGAAATAATATTAGGGATATTTGTCACAAGTTTATACATGATCTTACTATCTTCATTTGGATATTTTATTGGAACTGTCGTTCAGTTAAGTAAATGGTTTAAAGTATTACTACCTATATTATTTTTGAGTTATTTATTCTTAACAGCAAATACTAGTGAAGAGACAACGCTCATCGTTGAAATAGGTGAATTCTATTTGAATGAAGATTCTTTGTTTATCTTTTTTCTAAAGATTTTCATTACTTCAATTCTATTATTTTGTTTTTCTATCGGTCTCTCTAATAGAATGGAGGTTAGACAATGATTGTTGCAGCATTTGTTCCATTTGTTTTAGTTTTACTCATCATCGCAGTAATTTTTCTATCGATTAAATTTGCGAAAAGGTCAACCATTATTCAAAAAGTAAATGTAAAATGGGTGTTCATATTATATTGTTTCCTTTTGATTGTATCAGTTCCTATATCTTATTTCCTCCCAGTTCGTAATTCAGCAAATTTTAGTGTAAGTGAAGAGGAAATAAATAAGGCTAAGCGAGCAGCGGATTACTTATCCACGGCTGCATTTGAAGGAAAGCGAATTGATAAAGATAAAATCGACGGGGTTACGATATTGAAACAGTGGGAATTCCCTTTTGAAGGTAAACATCTTGAAATAAACAGGGAAGAGGAAGATTATTATTATCCAATTTTAATATTAATAGAAAGAAAAGATGAAAACGATAATAGTATTCAGATAACGCAATATCAATCAAAAACGATTATACAACATGTAGATTTAACAAATCAGGAGGAACCGAGTTTAATAGACATAAAAGAAGAGAGTTTAACAATAAGGAATCCTAAACAAAAGGAAATTCGATTAGCGAAATTTTCTAAAGAATTTACTATTAATCAATTTACAACAGAAAAGGATTCAAGTAATGTTTTCTTAGAGGATAGCGAGATTTATAGCAATCCTGTTCTCTATATTCAAATTCCAAAAGATGTAGTTGTAAATGGGAATACAGATGAAATTCAATTTGTAAATGAATAATCAATTATTTAAGCTTATGAAATTTTCATAGGCTTTTTTTCTTTCTTTATTCATTTAAAGGAATAATACGTTAAATCTAGAATATACAAAACTAGAATGAAAATTGCGTTAAGGAGTGAAGAAAATGGAATATAAAGTACTTGGAAAAAGCGGTTTGCTAGTTTCAGAGCTTTGCTTAGGTACGATGACCTTCGGAAAAGAGGTTAATGAATCTGATTCAATTAAGATGATTCATAAGTTTCTTGATGAAGGCGGGAACTTTATTGATACAGCGGATGTTTATGTTGGAGGAGAATCAGAGCAAATTGTTGGGAAGGCAATTAAGGAAAGACGATCAGAGGTTGTGCTTGCAACAAAGGTAAGAATGCGTGTAGGTCCACATCCAAATGATTTTGGTTATTCGCGAAGAAGAATTATGGAAGGTGTTGAACAAAGCCTTAAACGTTTAAATACAGATTATATTGATCTTTATCAATTACATGTTTGGGATAATATAACACCAATTGAGGAAACAATTCGAACTTTAGATGACTTAGTTTCTTCCGGTAAGGTTCGATACATAGGATGTTCAAATTTTTTAGCATGGCAAATGATGAAGGCGTTAGCGTATAGTGACTATCATAATCTTGTCCGTTTTATTTCTGTGCAACCACAATATAGCTTAATTAATCGTGAAATGGATCGTGAAGTTCTTCCTTTATGTAAAGAGGAAAATGTCGGTGTCATCCCTTGGGCACCAATTGGAGGTGGCTTTTTAACAGGTAAATACCAGGCAGGTGTTACACCATCAAGTGGGAGATTAGCGAATGGTGGCGGTGAATCAAGCTGGGAGTATCGTTCAACGGAAAGGAATTTTGCGATATTAAATGAAGTACAAAAGATATCAAATGAGCTTGATAAACCACCAGCACAAGTTGCGTTAAATTGGTTATTAAATAAGGAGGAAATTACTTCACCGATATTTGGTGCCACTAGTTTAGAACAATTTGACGAAAACATCGGCAGTATAGGTTGGAGGTTAACGAAAGAACAATGGGATAGATTGGATGAAGTTAGCAAACTACCTAGTGAATATCCGACGAGATTTCTTGAAAAGTTTAAAAGATAAGCAACAAGTCTTATCTTATTTTTAAAAAAAGATACTGTTATACTTTGATGTTGAATTTTAACTGGAGGCATTCGATTTCCTCGAGAGGGACCGGGATTCTTAAACACATGCACCTGTAAGTTCTCACTTTGACAAGCTTCTCTAAGCAGGAGTCTCATACCCTCCGCTCCAATCAAAATAATTTTTGACATAGCCATATAAGTAAACGTTTTATAAGTGAAATTGAAAATGTTATGTAGAATCACGTCGTTATTTCCAAGGAAATATTGTCTAAAATGAATAGAATGTCAAATAAAGAAACTCCTCTGAAAATTTTGCAGAGGAGTTTCTTATTATGCTTCTAAAGAGATGGCATAGTATTTTTTTACGAAAGATGGTTGAAGAAATGAACTCTTCTCTTGTAGCCCCTTATGATAAGCCTCATTATAAGAATCAGATTCTACCCAAGCCTTATAGTATTGTTCTTTTTCCCATAATGTTAAAATAATGTAAGTATCGTTTTTTGTCGGACGTAAGACTCGAATTGCTGAAAAGCCTTGCTGTTTTTCAATTATCCGTGCACGGTCGCTAAAGAGTTTTTCAAAAAGAGGTTTACCTTCATGAGATACAGGGATGTGGTGAAAGACCGCGAAACTACCAGCAGTTAGCGAGCCATTTGAATCTAATACTTCATATGATTTTGGCTCATTAAAAATTGTTTTCCCATCTGTTTCGTGAAAAAGTATCCCTGTATTCTCATTTGTCATTAGCCTAAGATTTAAGTCGGGGCGAGCTTCTACTAATTTTATCAAATAATGAACAGTCCCATATGTTATGTAAAGCATCATGTTTTTCACCTCATCATTCAATATGCAATCATTTCTTTAAAGTATACCAATTATCTTCTCGGCTTGCCTTTTTTTGATTATGACACATATACCTGCCTAATTTTAACAATACTAATTCAAAAGGGGTGAACATAGGTGAAAAAGAAACTTCTTTTATCAGGAATTGTTTTATTTTTTACTGTTTTATTCGCATTTCTAGGGTATTTATTTATTATTTTTATGGGCGATTACGTAATCGATGAAGAGAAATTAGTAATGGATACAGCGTCAACGCTTGTCGATACAGAAGGAAATGAGATAACAAAATTATATATTGAGAATCGAGAGCTTATCGATATTAATGATGTTCCTGAATATGTTCAACAGGCTTTTATTTCAGTTGAGGATCAACGTTTTTATGAGCATCATGGAATCGATATTCAGGCATTAGGTAGGGCTATATATAAAGATATTTTAGCTGGTGGTAAGGTAGAAGGTGGAAGTACAATTACTCAACAGCTAGCGAAAAATTTATTTCTAACAAATGAAAAGTCATTCCTCCGCAAGACTAAAGAAGCAATCATTGCGATTAATTTAGAAAATCGTTATAGTAAATCAAAATTATTGGAGATGTATTTGAATCAAGTTTACTTTGGACATGGTGCATATGGAATTCAAGCAGCTGCTAAATTGTATTTTAATAAAGATGTCTCACAATTGACCCTTGAGGAAGGGGCATTGCTCGCAGGAATTCCTAAAGCACCGTCAACCTATTCTCCGATCGAAAATAAAGATAAAAGCAGAGAACGGAGAAATGTCATATTAAGTTTAATGGCAGATCAAAAATATATTAGCTATGATGAAGCAGTTCGTACTCAAGGGAAAACTGTAAAATTACAAGTCCATCAAAAGCAGGAGAGTCCATGGCTTTCAACATATATTGATATGGTTTTTGATGAAGCAGAAGAGAAGTATGCATTGTCAAATGAAGAGTTATTAAGGGGAGGTTATACAATTACTGTCCCCATCCAACAAAATATTCAAAAAGCAGCATATGAATTGTTTCAAAAGAACGAGTACTTTCCAGGAACTGATGACAAGGCTCAAGGTGCGTTTATTTTGTTAGATAATAAAACAGGAGGTGTAATTGCTGCTATCGGAGGTCGTGATTATGTACCTAAAGGACTAAATCGCCTTCATGTTATGAGACAACCTGGTTCAACGTTTAAACCGATTGCCGTTTATGCACCCTCGATTGAAGCAAAGCTATTTCAACCTTATTCCTTATTGAAGGATGAAAAGCAAAGTTATGGTGATTATTCACCAGAAAACAATGATAAACAATATGCTGGAGATATATCGATGTTTGATGCGATCATCCATTCGAAAAATGCAGCTGCTGTTTGGACGTTATCTGAATTAGGAGTTGAAAAAAGTAAAGAGTATTTGCAAAAGGTAGGAATTCCGATTAAGGATGATGGCTTAGCGATTGCTTTAGGTGGTTTATCTGATGGTGTCACACCAATTCAAATTGCTAATGCTTATCGGACATTTACGACAAATGGAAAGTATAGCGAGCAACATGTCATTCAAAAAATAAAAAGTCAAGATGGTAAAGTTATTGCAGATCATACATATGAGGAAGAGAAGGTTTACTCACCACAAACTGCTTGGGATATGACGCGAATGCTACAGCATGTTGTTAGTGAAGGAACTGCGAAAAGCGGGGAATTTAATGGAGAATTAGCCGGGAAAACCGGGACAACCTCTTATACAGCAGTAGAAGGTGCAGCAAAGGATGCATGGTTTGTCGGCTTTACTGAGAATGTCGTCGGTGCTGTTTGGATGGGATATGACAAAACTGATGAACAGCATTACTTAACAAAGGGGAGTTCATATCCGACAAAGCTCTTTAAGGATATTTTAACAACCGCTAAATGGGATCAAGAAGTTGCCTTCAAAGTACCGAAGGGAGTAGACGATTTAGAAAGCCCGATTAGATTAGAGGAAATTAAACAAGTTCAAGCGAAATATACCTTTACTCCATTAGGCTTGCTTACATTAACACTTGAATGGGACACGGCAAAGGATGAACGTGTAGAATATCGCATTTATGAACAGAATGGGAACAAGCAGGAATTACTTGGAACTGTAAAAGGGAAAGGTTACTATGAAATTCCTTTTGCAAATGTCTTTTCAACTGCAACATATAAAGTTGCCCCATATAATGTTCAAACGAAAGTAGAAGGGGATGGCAAGGAAATTAATACGCCGAATTTGCTCGGTAAAAAGTAAGAGAAACCCAATTGCAAAAGGGTTTTCGACTATTTTGCGACATTTGTTTCTATCATCTATACTTTGTCAGCTGTAAACGTTATAGTTGTATAGAATGAGAAAATAATATAGAATAAGTATTACATTATAATTAGTATTATCTAATAAAGGAGTCAATTGCTTCCTTACATAGAAAGGTGGACTTTTTGGATGTCTGAACGGAAAATCAATGACACGTTTTTAAAGGCATGTCGTGGTGAAGAAACAGATTATGTACCTGTATGGTATATGCGACAAGCAGGTCGCTCTCAGCCTGAATATCGAGCGATTAAAGAAAAATATAGTCTATTTGAAATTACTCATCAGCCAGAGCTTTGTGCATATGTAACGAGATTACCTGTTGAACAATATGGTGTGGATGCCGCAATCCTATATAAGGATATTATGACTCCTCTGCCAGCAATTGGAGTAGATGTTGAGATTAAATCAGGTATCGGACCTGTTATTGATAATCCAATTCGTTCTTTAGCAGATGTAGAAAGGCTAGGAGAATTAGACCCTGAACAAGACGTACCGTATGTATTAGACACAATAAAGCTATTAACGAAAGAGCAGCTTAATGTACCTTTAATCGGTTTTACAGGAGCTCCATTTACCCTTGCTAGTTACATGATTGAAGGCGGACCTTCGAGAAACTATAACAAAACAAAGGCATTTATGTACTCAGAACCGAAAGCATGGTTTAAGTTAATGGACAAGCTAGCTGAAACGAGCATTGCCTATGTAAAAGCGCAAATTCGTGCAGGTGCAAAAGCAATTCAGATTTTCGATTCATGGGTTGGTGCTTTGAATGTAGCTGACTACCGTTATTATATTAAGCCTGTAATGGAGAAAATCTTTACTGAATTAAAAACAGAGAAAGTACCACTCATCATGTTTGGTGTTGGTGCAAGCCATTTAGCGAAGGAATGGCACGATTTACCGCTTGATGTTGTCGGACTTGATTGGAGATTACCAATTCAAGAAGCACGTTCTCAAGGTTTAACTAAAACATTGCAAGGTAATCTTGATCCTGCCATCCTCCTTTCTTCGTGGGAAGTAATTGAAGAAAGAGCGCGGGAAATTTTAAATCAAGGAATGGATCAAGGTGGATACATTTTTAACCTTGGACATGGGGTTTTTCCGGAAGTAAATCCTGAGACATTAAAGAAACTAACATCTTTTGTACATGAATATTCATCAAATGCAAAGGTGAAAGCATAATTTTTTCTGTGAAATAGGTAACATATATTTCCGAAGATGATAAAGAACTAATTAGAGGTGAAAATTTTGAAGAAAAAAATGGGATTATTAGTTATGGCATATGGGACTCCTTACAAAGAGGAGGATATTGAACGGTATTATACACATATTCGCCATGGTCGAAAGCCAGCCCCTGAAATGCTTCAGGATTTAAAGGATCGCTATGAAGCAATTGGTGGCATCTCTCCACTTGCAAAAATTACAGTTGACCAAGGGGAAAAGCTTGAACAGCACTTAAACAATATTCAAGATGAAATTGAATTTAAGTTGTTTATCGGTTTAAAGCATATTGAACCTTTTATTGAAGATGCTGTAAAAGAGATGCATGAAGATGGCATTACTGAAGCGGTGAGTATTGTCTTAGCACCTCATTTTTCGACATTTAGTGTGAAATCCTATAATGGCCGGGCAAAGGAAGAAGCAGATAAATATGGCATTAGCATAACATCTGTTGAAAGCTGGTACAAAGAGCCGAAATTTATAAAATACTGGTCTGACCGTGTTAAAGAAACATTCACTAGCATGAGTGATGAAGAAAGAGCATCAGCAGTATTAGTCGTATCAGCTCATAGTCTTCCAGAAAAAATTACGAAAATGGGTGACCCGTATCCTAAACAATTAAAGGAAACAGCAGATTTAATAGCAGAAGCAGCTGGAGTAAAAAACTATGCTGTAGGCTGGCAAAGTGCAGGTAATACACCTGAGCCATGGTTGGGACCAGATGTTCAAGATTTAACGAGAGATCTATACAATGAAGGATATAAAGCGTTTGTCTACACTCCAGTCGGTTTTGTTGCTGATCATTTAGAGGTTTTATATGACAATGATTATGAATGTAAAGTAGTTACGGAAGAATTAGGTGCAGGTTATTATCGCCCTGAAATGCCAAATGCAAAGCCTGAATTTATAGATTGCCTGGCAACAGTTGTGTTAAAACAATTAGGGAAGTAAGTAAAAATAAAGCAGTTAGTCCGAAGTGAGGACTAACTGCTTTATTTTTTAAATCTCATAGATCCCTTTTGCAGACGATTTTTCGATATCTGAGATCATTGGAAATTGGTAAACAAATATCCCACTTTCGGAAATTTTCCGCGATGCAATTCCTTGTTTGGCAAAATCCTCTAATACCTTTTCGGCCTCTTTAAAATTTAATGAAGTTTCCATTGCCAATTCAGCCGCTGTAATCGATCCGTTATGATTTTTTGCATATTTTAACATTTGGTTTTCGATTAATTGTTTTTTGCTCTGCTTTTTATGTTTAATAAATGAAATATTTAGACCAATTCCAACGATAAGTGGGACAAAGCCTAAAATAAGCCATGGTCCAAAATCTTGTGCAATTGTACTTTCCCCTTCTGATATACCGACTAGGGTTCCACCAGTCATCATAAGACCAAACACAGTTAGCAGAATTCCGAAAATAAGCTTCAAATAGTTCCCCTCATCTCTTTTTCCATAGTACGCCGTTTATTTCATCATACTATACATATATTAATAGAACTAACACTATTAATATATTCTATCCAAAATATATACTAATTGAAAAGCACTTTTCATTAAATTGGAAAAATGTATGTTGTAAAAACGATGAACCATGATATAATACGAATATACAAAATGACTAAAATGTCCATTTGGTCATTTTTAGGGGTGATTCGATTGAGTATTGATCGTAAGCAACTAATAGTAGAGGCAGCTACTAAATCCTTTTCACAATTTGGCTACAAAGCAACGACAATGGATCAAGTATCTAAAATAGCGAATGTTGGAAAAGGGACAATATATACCTTTTATAAAAACAAAGAGGAGCTCTTCTTTGAAATTATTGAAGGTGTGTTAAAAGATATGAAGGAAGTCGCAGAGAATGCCTTCAATCAGGAAGGATCCTTTTCTGAAAATGTTCATCAAGCATTATATAGTATTTTAGAATTTCGTAAGACACACCAGCTAACAATTAAAATTTTCCAAGAGGGAAATGATATTGGGACACCAACGGTTAAAGAAGGTGTTAAAAGGGTTGAAGATATGATCCTTTCCTATATTAAACAAAAGATTATTCATGCTATCGAAAAAGAGGAATTAAAGAAATGCGACCCTGATATAGCTGCTTTTATTTTATTAAAGCTATACGTATCTCTCATTTTTGATTGGGAAAAGAGACATGAGCCGTTAGAAAAGGAAAAAATTGCACAAATAATTGAGCAGTATCTTCTTAAAGGATTATCTAGCTGATGATCCTTCTCTTTTTGAAAAAAATGACTGAATGAATAATTTAGTCAAGATGGATGTTCTGTTTTTCTGTAAGTTAGGAGGTAAAGCAATGAATTTAATGAAACAAGAGTGGAAAGCATTATTCAAAAATAAAAAGGTATTAATAGCTGTCATTGGTGTACTGTTTGTTCCTTTAATGTATAGTGGTGGATATTTAGGAGCATTTTGGGATCCTTATGGAAAGCTAGAAGAATTACCTGTTGCAGTTGTTAACAATGATAAAGGTGCAACATTTGAAGGAGAAAAGCTTGAGGTAGGAAAGGAACTAGTAGATAACCTTAAAGAAGATCCAAAGTTTAATTGGAAATTTGTAACTAGCAAAGAAGCAGAAAAGGGACTGGAAAATCAGGACTATTATATGATGATAGAAATCCCTGAGAATTTTTCAGAGCATGCAACAACTTTGCAGGATGATAATCCGAAAAAATTAGAAATGACGTTTAAAACGAATAAAGGCTATAATTTTATATCAGGTCAAATCGGTGAAAGTGCGATTGAAAAAATCAAGGAAGAGGTATCAACATCGATCACCAAAACATACGCAGAAACGATTTTTGATAATATAGAATTAATGGCAGATGGGATTAACGAAGCAAGCGATGGTGCAGCAAAAATCAATGATGGTTCAACTGACCTGAAAGAGGGCTCGGCTAAACTAGATGAAAGCTTACAAGGACTTGTTTCTAAATCGGTAGCATTTAAGCAAGGATTGCAGGATGCTTCAAGTGGTACGGGAGAACTAACAAATGGAATTAATAGCTTAGATAGTGGTTTAGCTGCTTTGAAGGAAGGACAGTCAGAGTTATACAACGGATCAGTTCAAGCTGAAAATGGAACATCTCAATTAGTGAACGGATTGGATCAATCGTTAAATGGTCTAAAGCAGTTACAAACATCAATGCCACAACTAACGAGTGGAACGGAATTGTTAAAAAACAGTTCGCCGCAAATTGTTGAAGGTACGAAAGCTTTGGCAGATGGAAGTAAAGCGGCAAGTGATGGTGCAGCAAATCTATCGGAAAATTTAGCAAAGGTAACAGGAAATGTGAATGAATTGGTCACAGAACTTCAAGCTTTGCCTTTACCTGATGACAAAAAACAACAACTAGTCGTTCTAGTTGAGTCTTTAAATGCAATAAATCAAGGTGGTCAAGAGCTATCAACAAGTTTAGAGCAACTTGAAGCAGGAGCAAAAAGTTTGAATGATAATGTAGGAGACCTACCTGTAAAATCGGAACAGCTTTATAATGGAGTTTCAGCAGTGGAGTCTGCTGTTAACCAATTAAGCACTGGGCAGGAGCGCCTTTATAATGGAGCCGTTCAGCTTAAGGAAGGGCAAGCAAAGCTAACTTCTGGTTTAGACGTGTTCGGTGACAAGTTACTTGAAGCAAAATCAGGTACTGAACAATTAAAAGGTGGCGGAGCAGAACTTCTAAATGGGATTAACCAACTAGCAGATGGTTCCGTTGCGCTAGAGGAAGGCTCGGTTCAATTAGCTAATGGTGCTAGTCAACTTGATGATGGGGTTAACACTCTTTCTGAAGGAACGAATGAGTTAGCAACAAAATTGAGTGATGCAACTAAGGAAACGAAAGATGCAAAAGGTTCAGAAGAAAAATATGACATGATATCAAAACCAGTACAATTAAAAACCGTTGAGTTAAATGATGTGCCTAATTATGGAACAGGTCTTGCTCCTTACTTCTTATCTCTTGCTTTATTTGTAGGAGCACTGTTATTAACGGTTATTTTTCCATTACGGGAAAAGGCAGGAATTCCTAAATCAGGTTTCTCATGGTTTGCAAGTAAATTTAGTGTTTTATTATTTGTCTCTATTATTCAAGCCTTGCTTGCAGATATGATTCTACTATATGCGTTAGGGATTGAAGTTAAAAGTATCCCGATTTTTATGCTCTTTAGCATTCTAACGAGTTTAACATTTATGATGATTGTCCAATTTTTAGTTACAACAATGGATAATCCTGGCCGATTTATTGCGATCATTATTATGATTTTACAATTAACAACAAGTGCGGGAACATTTCCACTTGAGTTAATTCCAGAAGGTTATCAAAAAATAAATCAGTGGCTACCAATGACTTATTCAGTTAGAGGATTTAAGACAATCATTTCTACAGGTAACTTTTCTACCTTATGGCCACAAGTATTTGTTTTAGTAAGCTTTATTATTTGTGCCATGATTGGAACGATAATCTATTTCACGATTAAACTTAAAAAGGAAAAAGCACTTCTTACTGAGTCTGAAGTGATAACACAATAAAAATTAGTTAAAGAGTCATTCTAGTTTGAATGACTCTTTTTATTTGATTTATCGTTAAAAATCAAGTGAAGAAATAATAGATTCCTATAAAAAAAGATTGAAAAATAATTCATCTTTTTTTATAATTTAATATGAAAACGTTTCCAAGTGTCAAGCAGGGTGGGCAATATAGAGCCTAAGGGGAGGGAGAAATTTTGTCTACCATTGAAGATGTCGCAAAGCTAGCGGGTTTATCTAGAACAACTGTGTCAAGGGTGCTTAACGATCACCCATATGTTTCAGATGAGAAGAAAAAGCTTGTTCAGCAGGCGATGAAGCACTTGGGGTATGTGCCAAATTCAGCTGCAAGAAGCTTAAGAAATCAGAAGACGGGAATAATCGCTGTGTTAATCCCGAAAATTTCCACGCCATTTTTTAGTCAATTGATAGAAAGATTAGAAATGGCTGCTTCTGTAAAAAATTATCAGTTGATCATCTGCCAAACACAATTTTCAAAACATAAGGAACGTAGTTATTTAGATCTTCTTAAGACGAAACAGGTTGATGGGGTGATTATGACATCCTGTGAAAATGACTGGTCAGTTATTGATGACCATTTAAATTACGGTCCGATCGTGTTATGTAATGAAATACTTGAGGATGGAAATATTCCGATGATTTATATGGATCAATTTTGCAGTGGATATGAAGTGGCCAAGCATTTACTAGAACAAGGCCATAGCAGAATTGCCTACTGTTCAAACGGTTCGCAAAGCATCGGAATGAAGGCGAGAAAAAGAGGATTTGAAGCCGCTTTAGCTGAGGCCGGGCATCCTTTTGATGATGAATTTTATTTTCAACATTTATCATCAATTACCGATGGTAAACAAGTATTTCAACAAATAAAAGGTCTTACGAATCCACCTACTGCTATTTTTACTGGAGGAGATTCAGTTGCTGCAGGACTTATTTCAGAAGCAAAAAAGCATGGATGGAATATACCTGTCGATCTTGCTGTAGTCGGATTTGATAATATGGAAATTACTGAACTGATGGATCCGATGATTACAACTGTTATTCAACCAGTAGAAGAGATGGCCCAAAAGGCGATTGAGGTTATTTGTGAAAAGATACATAAAAAACAGTATCGTTCATATGAAAGACATGAATTTTCATCTAAACTAGCGATTCGGGAATCGACCATGATAAAGCCTAGGCTAGTTGCGACATCATAGGATGAAACAGTGAAAAAAAGATGGTGATTGATAATCGCCATCTTTTTTAGTTTATTCAAATTGTATTAGTACAGATGAGGTAGCAAATGATAGTTTATAAGTTTTTGATATGCAAGCAGTCATGGCAAACATTACTGTAGCATTCATGCTGTTCCTCCATTTCATTGCCACACTCTTTACAGCGTTTTTTAGGTAAATTTCTAAAAAATTCAGTTATTTTAATCAACATGTTATATCCCCCTATGTGTTATATTACAGTCATTGTATTATAACAGTTAAAAACAGTCAACAACTGTTTTATTACAATAGATATTTTTTTCTTCGAGAAGCTTAATAGCGTGAATTCATCATAGAGCTTTAGTAAAATGGAGATATTGAATAAAGTAAAAGCGGGAAAACATCTACTTTACATATAGAAAGGGTGTAAGAGATTTTATGAAGCTAAAGGTTATTGGATATTGGGGAGGCTTTCCTGGTGTTAATGAAGCGACATCAGGATATTTAATTGAATCACATAACTATCGCTTATTGGTCGATTGTGGCAGTGCAGTTCTGTCAAAGCTGCAGGAAACGATTGCTCTTGATGATTTAGATTCAGTTATTTTATCGCATTACCACCATGACCATGTTGCAGATATCGGTCCACTTCAATTTGCCTTTCACGTGACTTCTTTTATAAAAGGAACGAAAAAAACACTTCCTATTTATGGTCACAGATTAGATGAGGAAGCATTTAAAAGCTTAACATATAAAGAGGCAACAAAAGGGATTGAATATAATCCTAATGAAGTTTTAAAGATTGGACCATTTACCATTGAGTTTTTACAAACGATTCATCCAGTACCGTGTTTTGCGATGAGAATTTCAGATGACCGTTCAACGATCGTTTATACAGCAGATTCGAGTTTTAAAGAGGAGTTTATTCCATTTACAAAAGAGGCCGATTTGCTTATTGCAGAATCAAGCTTTTATGCTGACCAAGATGGTACAAACGCTGGACATATGAATAGCAAGGATGTAGCAAAGATAGCAGCAGCTGCAGAGGTTCCACAAGTAATCTTAACTCATTTGCCACACTTTGGTGAGCATGAGAATCTTGTGAAGGAAGCTAGTGAGCTATATAATGGACAAGTTGTATTAGCTTCAACTGGTTATGAATGGTGTACAAAATAAACGGAGGGATATAAATGCTTTTTATTGATAATAAAGGAATTACGGATCCACAAATTAATTTAGCGATCGAGGAATATGCGTTAAGACATCTTGATCCAAATGAAACTTATTTATTGTTTTACATAAATGAACCATCAATTATTATCGGGAAAAACCAAAATACAATAGAGGAAATTAACACTGCATATGTTGAAGAAAACAATATCCATGTTGTTAGAAGACTTTCAGGTGGTGGGGCTGTCTACCATGATGAAGGTAATTTGAACTTCAGCTTTATCACAAAAGATGATGGAGAAAGCTTTCACAACTTTAAAAAATTCACAGAACCAGTTGTTCAAGCATTGCATAAGCTCGGTGTAAAGGCGGAAATGAGTGGAAGAAATGATCTTATTGCTGAAGATGGCCGAAAAATATCAGGAAATGCACAATTTTCAACAAGAGGTAGAATGTTTTCCCACGGTACATTATTATTTAATTCAGAAATAGACAGTGTTGTTTCTGCTTTGAAAGTGAAAAAGGATAAAATTGAATCAAAAGGAATTAAATCGATTCGTAGCCGTGTTGCAAATATCAGTGAATATTTAAACGAAAAAATTACGATCCAGCAGTTTAGAGAACTATTACTCCATCATATTTTTGGTGAAATTGAAGAAATTCCAACCTATGATTTAACAGAAGAGGATTGGAATAAGATTCATGAAATATCAAAAAAACGATATCAAAATTGGGATTGGAACTATGGGAAATCGCCAAAATTCAATTACCAACATTCACATCGTTTTCCTGTTGGCCAAATTGATGTCCGCTTAGAGGTACAAAAGGGCGTTATTGAAAATTGTAAAATATATGGAGATTTCTTTGGCGTAGGAGATGTAGAGGAAATCGAAGCTTTGTTAATCGGTACTCGTTATGAAAAAGAAGGACTTGAGAAGGCTTTAGAAAATATTGACATCAAAAAGTATTTTGGGCAAATTGAGAAAAGTGATTTCATAAATTTGATTTATTAATAGAAGGTGGAAGGAAGCGGGCATTTTTAAGGGAATTGCCCGTTTTTATTATGAATGTTTTGTGTGAGATCCTTTCCAGATAATTGTCTTTATCATAAACATTAAATATAATAAAGAGGTGGATTGTTTCATATAAAACATGAATGACTATTCATTCATTATAAGGGGTGGGAACATGAATTTATCGGATCGTTTAACACAAGCAGTGGAAAAGTATGGAGACAAGCCGGCTTTTATCTTTGAAGGGGAAGAAACAACATATGAGCAGCTTGACGAGGCAGTAAATCGATTTGCATCAGGCTTACAGGCAATGGGTATTCAAAAGGGGGATCATGTTGCTCTATTACTCGGTAATTCACCATATTTTATCATTTCCTTGTATGGAGCGATGCGTGCAGGAGCGACCATTATTCCGATTAATCCTATTTATACTCCAAGCGAAATCGTTTATTTATTAAGCAATGGAGATGTAAAAGTAGTAGTTGCCCTAGACTTAATTATTCCAATTATTGAAAAAATTGAAGGACAGCTTGAAAAATTAGAGCATATTATTATTTGTGAATCACCACAGGGGAAAAAGGATAAGCAACAGCAATCTGGTAACGGTAAAATGAGAACGTTTACAAGTGTTTTAGCAATTGGAACTCCCCATTTTCTCGGTCCGAATTTAGATGAGGATGACACAGCCGTTATTCTCTATACTTCAGGAACAACAGGAAAACCAAAAGGGGCAATGCTTACACATAAAAACCTATACAGCAATGCATTTGATACCGCGACATACTTGAAAATGTCAAAGGAAGATGTTGTTGTGACAACATTGCCAATGTTTCACGTGTTTTGTCTGACCGTTTCTTTGAATGCTCCATTAATGAATGGTGCTACTTTACTTATTGTACCGAAGTTTAGTCCGTCTGATATATTTCAGCTTGTCAAAACATATCGAGCAACAGTGTTTGCTGGAGTTCCAACAATGTATAACTTTTTGCTGCAATATGAAAATGGAAATCCAGAAGACTTAAAAACATTAAGACTATGTATTTCAGGTGGTGCCTCTATGCCTGTAGCTTTACTAAAAGGCTTTGAGCAGAAATTTAAAGTTATCATTTCAGAAGGGTATGGGTTGTCAGAAGCATCTCCTGTTACATGCTTTAATCCACTTGATCGCCCTAGAAAACCAGGGTCTATCGGGACAAGCATTGTAAATGTAGAGAATAAAATTGTTAATGAGCTTGGTGAAGAGCTTCCACCTCATCATGTTGGTGAGCTTATTGTACGCGGACCAAATGTAATGAAGGGATATTATAAACTACCTGATGATACGATGCATACGATTCGTAATGGTTGGCTCTATACTGGAGATTTGGCAAAACAGGATGAGGACGGTTATTTTTACATTGTTGACCGAAAGAAGGATACAATTATTGTCGGTGGCTATAATGTTTATCCACGTGAGGTAGAAGAAGTGCTTTATAATCATGAGGATGTTGTTGAAGTGGCTGTTCTTGGTGTGCCAGATCCAGATGTTGGCGAAGCTGTTAAATGTTTTGTTGTAGTGAAAAACAATGACATAACCGAAGAAATACTACTTGAGTATTGTAAAGAACATTTAGCAAAATATAAGATACCGAGCTCAATAGAATTTTTAGAAGAATTACCTAAAAACGCTACAGGGAAAATATTGCGAAGAGCACTAAAAACACAAGTTTTATAAGAATAGTATAGAAAGTATCGTAGTAGAGTATATATTTTCATTTTCAAAACACAGGTAGGATTTTCCATTACCTGTGTTTTTTACTATGTTTGATAGATAATCTCCCAAAGAATATCGTGATTTTATTATGAAAATATTCAAAAAATATTGAACTATTTTTATATTTCTGTATAATTTAATCAATAAAAGCATAAAAGCGTTACAGGGAAAAATAAAAGGGGGATTATTATATGATAAAAAATTGGAAGATAGGAGCAAGTGTTCTTTTAGCTAGTTTCATAGCTTTAGCTGGATGTGGGAGCGGCGAAAGCACGTCTGGTAGTAGCAATGAAGGGTCTGAAGGAGGAAAAACATATAAAGTTGGGATTAGCCAATATGTTGAACATCCTTCTCTCGATGAAGCAACAAAAGGATTTCAAGCAGCGTTGAAAGATAAAGGCTTAGATGTTGATTATGATATTCAAAATGCTCAAGCTGACCAAACGAATAGCCAAACGATTGCAACGAATTTAGTTGGGGACGGCGTTGATTTAATTTTTGCAAATGCAACACCTAGTGCACAAAGTGCATTAAATGCAACGAAGGATATTCCGATTGTGTTTACATCAGTAACAGATCCGATTGGTGCAAGTCTTGTAAAAAGCTTTGAAGATCCAGGTGCGAACATTACTGGGACAACAGATACACATCCAGATGCAATTCCAAATACAGTGAAATTTATTGCTGATAATATTGAAGGCAATAAGGTTGGGATGGTATACAATGCTGGTGAACAAAACTCTGTTGCTCAGGTTGACCTAGTAAAGAAAGCAATGGAAGGTACGGATTTAGAAATTGTTGAAGCAACTGTTTCAAATACTAATGAAGTAAAGCAAGCAACAGAATCTTTAGTCGGAAAAGTAGATTCTATTTATATCATTACGGATAATACAGTCGTCTCTGCTTTAGAAACAGTTATTGCGGTTGCTAGTGATGAAGACATTCCATTGTTTGTTGGAGAATTAGACTCTGTTAAACGTGGCGGTTTTGCTGCATACGGATTTGACTACTATGATATTGGCTATGAAGCTGGTGAAATGGCAGCAGATATCCTTACTGGCGAGAAAAAGGTTGAAGAAGTTCCTGTTCAATATCCGAAAAAGTTAAAATTACAAATTAATGCAAAAGCAGCAGAGGATATGGGAATTGAAATTAAAGATGAATGGAAAGAAGAAGCAGAAATTATTGAATAAAGGTGAGAAGCTATGTTTACAGCTATATTCGGCTCTTTTGAGTCAGGCTTAATCTATGCGATTATGGCTTTAGGTGTATACCTGTCATTTCGAATATTAGACTTTCCAGATTTAACAGTGGATGGAAGCTTTGTTACTGGGGCAGCGGTTAGTGCAATTTTAATAGTTAATGGCACTAACCCTTTCCTTGCTACTCTAGTTGCACTGATTATTGGCTTTTTAGCAGGTTGTATGACGGGAATTCTTCATACAAAGGGAAATATAAATCCATTATTATCAGGAATATTAATGATGATTGCTCTTTATTCGATTAACCTGAGAATTATGGGAAAATCAAATGTACCACTTTTAACAGAGGAAACGGTTTTTACGCAGCTACAAGATTTTTGGAATAAGCTTGGGATTGATGCTGGATTAGAGCGATTATTTTTATCGATTGGTCTTGATGGCTTCATTCCAAAAACATGGTCAATTTTAATTGCGATGCTAGTATTAATTGTTATTATTAAGTTTTTATTAGATAAATTCCTAAAGACAGAGCTTGGACTTGCTATTAGAGCAGTTGGTGATAATGAAAACATGATTACGAGCTTTTCTGCTAACACAGATATGCTGAAAATTCTCGGTCTTGGTCTATCAAATGGACTTGTTGCATTTTCAGGTGCATTTATTGCTCAATACAATGGGTTCAGTGATGTCGGTATGGGAATTGGGATGATTGTTATCGGTTTGGCTTCCGTTATTATTGGGGAAGCAATTGTTGGGACTAAATCAATTGTACGCGCGACTTTAGCCGTTATTATTGGTGCAATCATTTACCGTTTAATTGTTGCAATGGCATTAAGATTTAACTTTTTCGAAACTGGTGATATGAAGTTAATTACTGCATGTATAGTTATTGGAGCCTTAATCATACCGCAAATTATCGATAAGCAAAAAGAAAAGCGGAAGAAGAGCCTACGTAGAAAGCGGGGTGGAGGCATTGCTACAACTAAAGCAAATTTATAAAGTGTTTAATGAAGGATCTGTTGATGAGAAAATTGCGTTAGACAGTTTATCCTTATCGCTAAAGGAAGGCGACTTCGTAACAGTTATAGGCAGCAATGGTGCGGGGAAATCAACATTACTTAATGTTATAGCTGGACGGATTATTCCTGATGAAGGGGAAGTTCTTATAAAATCTAAGCTGATGAATGATGTGAAGGAATATAAACGTTCGCAATACATTGGCCGTGTTTTTCAGGATCCGATGGCTGGAACTGCGCCGACGCTATCTATCGAGGAGAATCTTGCCCTTGCCTACTCTCGGGTTCATAAGCGTACATTAAAACCGGGAGTTACCACAAAAAGACGTGCGTTCTTTAAGGAGCAATTAGAGCTTCTAGGACTAAATCTGGAGAATCGTCTAACAGCAAAGGTTGGACTTTTATCAGGTGGTGAACGTCAAGCTTTGTCACTGCTGATGGCAACTTTTACTAAGCCAGATATTTTATTATTAGATGAACATACAGCTGCACTTGATCCATCTCGTGCAGAATTAATCACAAGGTTAACGAAAAAGCTTGTTGAAAATGGTAAACTAACTACCCTTATGATTACTCATAATATGCAACAGGCTGTTGACTTAGGAAATCGGATAATTATGATGGATAAAGGAAATATTGTTTTCGAAGCAGAAGGGAAACAAAAGCAAAATCTTACTGTTAACTCTTTACTGGAGGAATTTGCGAAAATTAAATCTGATAGTTCGTTATCAGATAAAGCTTTATTAATTTAAAAGGTGCTAGTCTCTTATCGAAACATATCGGTAATTGACTAGCACTTTTTTCTATGGAAAAAGCAGTTGTATGATAAAATATACATATGTATAAAATATTATACAATTTAACATTAAAGGAGTCATTATGCAATCAATACATAAGCAAATTGCTGAGAACTTAAAAGCGATTCGTAAGCTAAGAGGGTATAGTTATGACCAGCTAGCAAATGTAACAGGTGTTAGCAAAGGGATGCTGTCTCAAATTGAAAAGGGAGAAACGAGTCCTACAGTGAATACATTATGGAAAATTGCTAACGGACTGCAAGTTTCTTTTTCATCATTAGTGGAGGAAAAGGCACCTTCTGTTTCTGTTGTTCGCTTACAGGAAAAAGTCGCATTGACTGAGGGTGATGATTTATATCGAGTGTTTCCGTATTTTCCTTATGATAGTGCTAAACGGTTTGAAATCTATTACATGGAATTAATGCCACATTGTATCCATACATCTGATGGCCATTATGGCAACGTTGAGGAATATTTATTAATATGTGATGGAGAGGCAACACTCACGATAAATGGTACTAGCTACACCTTATTAAAAGGAGATTCAATGAAGTTTCAAGCAAATCAACTTCATACATATGCAAACAATACGAATGAAATAACTAGTTGTTATTTATTAATCTATTATCCGTAAGAGATTACTTTGTAAATTAAAGTAGGAACACTATGAAAATAAAGGAGGTACTCGAATTGGCAACAACAACGATAGAAAAGGGGCATACTAGCTTCCTTCAAGGAATACAGGGAGGAGCGAGCATTGCTATTGGGTATCTACCAGTTGCGTTAACGTTCGGACTTCTCGCTAAATCAACTGGTTTACAATTATCTGAAACGCTCTTAATGAGTTTACTTGTTTATGCAGGTGCTTCTCAATATATTTCTTTAAGTTTAATAGCTGCAGGAACTGGTGTGATCGAAATTATTTTTACAACGTTTATCGTCAATATTCGCCATTTTCTTATGTCTGCTTCCTTAAGTGAAAAGGTTGAGGAAGATGCACTTTGGAAAAAAGCCGTCTATTCGTTTGGTTTAACGGATGAAACTTTTTCGGTAGCTTCGATGAAGGAAGGGACGGTAAGCACAGCGTATTTATGTGGGCTTATGTTTATATCATATGCAAGCTGGGGGATAAATTCAGGAATTGGATTTGTACTTGGTGCTAGCTTGCCAACTACTGTCCAAGAAAGTATGGGAATTGCACTTTATGCAATGTTTATCGGCTTATTAATCCCACCATTGAAAAAGCATCGGAAGGTTCTTTATTTAGCGACACTTGCAGCAATTGTAAATTCAATCTGCTATGCGACACAGATGATTTCAACAGGATGGTCAATCGTCATTTCTACTTTGATTTCAGCACTTGTGATCGAATGGATCGATACAAGACTAAAAAATAAGGAGGATTTGGAGAATGGATAAAACCGTATTGTTCATGATAATAGGGATGGGACTCGTCACATACATACCACGAATGATTCCGCTTGTTGTATTAAGTAATATAAAGTTGCCGATATTTGTCCAAAATGTATTAAAGAATGTCCCTTATGCAACATTAGGTGCTTTAATCGTTCCAGGAATTTTTCTTATTAGCGAAGATCCGCTATTTGGTGTAATCGGTGCAATTGCTGCAATACTTATTGCCTTTATGGGGGCTAATGTTATTATCGTTGTAATGGGTTCAATAGGTACACTTGTTTTATATAGCCTGTTATTTACATAAAGTGACACATCAAAATAGCTATGATTTGAGTTCTAATTAAACGAGCTTGTAACTACACTAGAAATAAGAGCTTGTTTAAGGGGGATAACTACTTGAGAAAATGGATAACTCGCTCAATATTCTTTTATTTTTTATATGGATTACTCGTATATTGGTATTTGTTTTTTTTCTCTGGGTCTGGTGTTCCTGCACCATATGAAGGAACGTCAGCAGACCCTTCAACATTTATGTCTGGAAGAGAATTGCTTCTTTCCCAGGAGTATTCAACAATTAGAAACTTTCTCTATTTTGTGACAATCCCATTTGAATGGTTCCTTCTTTTTATTTGTCTTATTACAGGCTTTTCAAGAAAGATGCAACAATGGTCTGAGGCAACATCGAAATTTTTTAGCTTACAATCAGCTATTTATTTCTTTTGGCTATCATTATTTGTTACGGTCGTTTCGTTTCCTGTAAATTGGATAAGCTATCAAATATCTAAATCCTATCAAATTACTACACAAACTTTCTCAGCATGGATGAAGGATGAGATAATCGATTTTTGGGTTAATTACTTATTAATGACGATAATCGTCATTGTCTTATATTGGCTAATAAGACGATTTGAAAAAAGATGGTGGCTTTATGCCTGGCTTTTATCGATTCCATTTTCCTTCTTTTTAATGTTTGTTCAGCCTGTCATTATCGATCCGTTATATAATGATTTCTATCCATTAAAAAATAAAGAGCTAGAGGAAAAAATATTAGCTCTTGCTGATGAGGCGAATATTCCCGCTAATCATGTATATGAAGTGAACATGTCAGAAAAGACAAATGCGCTTAATGCGTATGTCACAGGTATTGGGGCAAATTCGAGAATTGTTCTTTGGGATACAACATTAAATCGATTGGACGAGGATGAAATTCTATTTATTATGGCTCATGAAATGGGTCATTATGTTATGAAACATATCTATATTGGAATTGTAGGCTACTTATTATTAAGCTTAGTTGGTTTATATGCTATCAATGTATTAATGAGGCTTATTATAAAACGCGCAGGATCATTATTAAAAATTAGTTCGATAAAGGAGTTAACAGCATTTCCGTTATTTCTATTGCTATTAGGAGTCTTAATTTTTGCTTCAAGCCCAATATCAAATGCAGTTGCCAGATATCAGGAAAAATCTGCCGATATGTATGCAATTGAAATGACAAACAATCATGAAGCAGCCATCAGTTCGTTCCAGGAATTATCAAGAGCCGGATTAAGTCAAGTGAATCCACCAGCATTGGTTAAAATTTTTCGTTATACACATCCGACAATGTTAGAACGGATTGTTTATTTAGAGGAGCATAAGGAAAGTGTCAAATAACCTGTATAAATGTAAGAAAAGAATCAGTTCTAAATAACTGATCCTTTTCTTTGCTTATAAATTTTAAACTGGGAATATGGCGTGCTGCAGCTGTCTTTAGCACTTAGGTTCCACCGGAGATAAGTCAAAATTTGAGGTAAAGAGTGTCTGAGTCTTTAATTTTCGAAATTCCCTATTTTTTGCAGAAAACAAAATAAAGACCGCCAATCGGCAGTCCCTATCCTAGCTCACATAAAGCTTTGTATTCTTTTGATAATGTCATAAATAATTGTTTGTTTTTTGTGTCAAGTGCATCATTAATACGTTCTTCTAGCAAAGATTTTTTCCTGATAAACAACGCCTCGTCTAAAACCATTTGAATATACATGTCTAGTACAGGATGCTCGGATGGAACGTTTTTCATTGTATTGCGGGACTTCATGATCTCAGTGTAAGATGACTTTTTATTTTTCATGAATATCACCCCTGATGCCTTTTTTATATTGTATGGAATTTAGGGATAAAAATCAACGGAATATTTAAAATCTTTTAAAATTAATTAGGAATATTTTTGTAAGTATGATATATAAGCATGTGGGTATCTTAATTCAATAGGAAGTGATAAAAATGGAAGAAAAAGAGCTTGAATTACGCTCGACACCGTTAAATCCGTTAATGAATGTTGTCGTGCATAGTGATCAGGATGAAACCAATATTGAATTAGAAGAAGAAGAAAAATGACTTTTTTACAGAAATGTAAATTAAGTCATTTTTTTATTGATTTTTTGTAAATTTATAGAATTAAATAGGTATAATATACTAAATTTGATGTGGGATAATTTACCTAAAATTTTCTAGTGAGGTGTAAATAAGTGAGTAGGCTAAAGAAGAACGTAGAAGATTATATTATTAATCGTTTTACGATGGCGATTCTACCAAGTGAGGATAGAATGAGCTCTGTCATCTATGAGCTGAATGATTTATTACACGTTGAGCAGCGACCAATAGATGTAATCGAGCAGAGCTGCCGCTATTTTGGAAGCAGTTATCATGGTAGGAAGGAAGGCACTAGGGATTTAATGGGGGTTACCCATAAGCCGCCAATTGTTATTGACCCTGCAAATGCTATTTATTTTTTCCCCACGACTTCTTCAACAAGACCACAATGTATTTGGCTTTCACATTCTTATGTGAAAAAACACTCCAAAACAGCAAATAATGCAACAATTGTCACATTTACAAACGGAGAAGAGTTGACAGTAAATATGTCAATTGGTTCGTTTGAAAACCAATTTTACCGGACAGCACAGCTAAGAACAATTATTTCCTCTAGAATTGAGAATGAGCAAAGGAAAATGGAAATGCTTTTAATGCCAAAAGGAGAAAGTAAGTTTAGTCAATTATATGAACAGATTATTAGAGAAATTCAGCGGTATTCTTAATTGATTAAAGGTATGTTAAAAAGAATATGGGGCTGTCATATTTGAGGATGATGTTTGCTTTGAACAGCCCCGTAATTATACTATCTTGCACCAACTTTATTTAAAAACTGCAATGTACGCTGATTTTCTGTTTTATTAAAGACGTTATCCGGTGTTCCTCTTTCAACAACAACACCATTGTCCATGAAGATAACTTCGTCTGCAACATCACGAGCAAATTGCATTTCATGAGTGACAACAACCATTGTCATCCCTTCCTCTGAAAGCTCCTTCATTACCTTTAGAACCTCACCTACTAGTTCAGGATCTAGTGCAGAAGTTGGCTCGTCGAATAATAAAACATTTGGACCCATTGCCATCGCTCGTGCAATCCCTACACGCTGCTGTTGACCTCCTGATAATTGGTGTGGATACATATCTGCCTTATCCTTAAGCCCAACCTTATCAAGAAGACGGTGTGCTATTGTACGAGCTTCAGCCTTTGTTTTTTTCAATACTGTCACTTGGCCCTCCATCACATTTTCCAACGCTGTATAATGAGGGAAGAGGTTATAATTTTGAAAAACCATACCTGTTTGTTTTCGAAACGATATAATTTCACTTGAAGATAATTTCTTTTTCTCCTGAAATTCAATAGAGTTTTCTCCTAAGGAAATCGTACCTCTGTCAGGTATTTCGAGAAGATTTAAACAGCGTAACAGCGTTGTTTTACCAGAGCCAGAAGGTCCGATAATGACGGCGGTTTTTCCTTTATCAACCGTTAAATCAATTCCTTTTAACACTTCTAAGTCATTAAACTTTTTATGCAAGTTTTTTATATTAATCATATACCGATACCTCCATTATTTCGCAACTGTTCGGTCGTATCGATGCTCTAGCTTTGCCTGTGCAAATGAAAGGATCGTACTAAATAGTAAATAGATGACGGCGACTTCAATATAAATCCATAACGGTTCATACGTAACAGCTGCAATTTGTTGACCTTTTTGGAACATTTCTGTAACTGTTATTGTTGCAGCTAATGACGTATCTTTAACTAGGCTTATAAAGGAGTTTCCTAATGGAGGTATACTTACCCGAACTGCTTGCGGAAGAATTACTCTTCTCATTGCTTGTGCTTTTGTCATACCGAGAGAGTAAGCAGCCTCCCATTGACCTTTTTGAATCGAAAGAATCGCTGCACGGATAATCTCTGAGCTATACGCTCCTTTGTTTAAAGTAAAGCCAATTACTGCAGCAGTAAATGGGTCTAGCGTTACTCCTAGACTTGGAAGTCCGTAAAATAAAATAAATAATTGAACGAGTAGTGGTGTACCTCTGAAAATCCATACGTAAAATTTCGCAAGTGCAACAAGTGGTTTAAAGCTAGAAAGTCGGGCTAAAGCTGTAAAAAATGCTAAGATAAGACCTAAAATAAATACAATAATCGTAAGTGGGATTGTAAAAGCTAATCCCGCCTTTAAAAGTGGAAAAAAGGAATCACTAAGGATTCCTATAATACGTTCTGAACGTTCATCTGCAAACATCTTCAATCATTCCTTTACTTGGAAACATCAGTTCCGAACCATTTTTCAGAGATTTTTAAATATGTTCCATCTTCTTTCATGTCTGCCAAAGCTCCGTTAACAGCTTCTACTAGTTCGTCACTGCCTTTACGGAATAAGAAGCCATTGCTTGTTGCATTTTCCTCTTCATAAACAGTTTTTACAGGTAGATCAGGGCGTTGCTTTTTTAGATCCAAGTATGACAGGCTATCGTTAATCGTGCCATCAATACGTCCTGAGACAAGGAGATCGATTGCTTGGTTAAAGCCTTCAACAACAGTATTTGTTGCACCATGATCCTCAGCAATTTTCCGGTAATTGCTATCTAATGATTGTCCAACCTTTTTCCCTTTTAAGTCTTCTAGGCTTTTAATTTCATCATTATCCTCATGAACAACAAGGACAGCCTTTGAAACAATGTATGGGTCTGACATATCATATTTTTCTAATCGATCTGGACGAATAGCTACTTCATTTGCAACCATGTCATAACGCTTTGCATCTAAACCAGCGATCATACCATCCCATTTTGCTTCAATAAACTTAGGTTCGATATCAAGACGCTTAAATACTTCTCTAGCTATTTCAATATCAAAACCAGTTAGTTTATCATTTTCATCATGATATGTAAAAGGTGCATACGTTCCTTCAGTACCTATTGTAATTTCACCTTTTTCTTTAATTTGCTCATAAAGATTTGCTGTCTCTTTATTTTCTGACGCTTTATCTCCATCATTATCGTTTTGTGTGCCACAAGCACTTAGTAGAAAAATGCTTAGAATGGTAATTAAAATAACTAATTTTTGCTTCATATGTGTTTCCTCCTATAATAAATGATGTAAAAGATACTTGCCTATACTAGCATAATTAAAACAATCTGTCAGTGATGAAGATTTGCTTGAACAAAAAACAGGTATAATAACGTATACAAAGTGAAGTTCAGTTCTTTTCATATCGTTTGTTAGTTGCAAGGAAATATACATGAAAATCATTTGCTGTATGTATAGCAAATGATAAAATCTGAGGAAAGTAATGATTCATTAGGAGAAAGAAAGATGTCTTTTAAATTGAGGAAAGAAAAATATAAATTGCGCAAAAAGAATAAGAATGCAAATCGTGTATTTTTGCCAATTTGCTTGGAGATATTGCTTTTTACGCAAAGGAGATTATTTTGCTGTCATTTAGGCTATTATGGTACGGAATAAGTAATTTTAAGCCTATTTTATTAGAGTTAAAATATTTTATGGGATAATCATTTTTTTGGTTTAAATAAGTAATCTTCCATTATTTCAGTGACCTTATTTCGAATTCTTGGATTAAAATAGTTATGCTTTTCTTCATAGCCATTGTACAAAAATGAATAAAGGGTAAAGGCCTCATCACGTTCAACCTCTTGTACCTTTATTTTTTGCTGACGTAGGTGCTGTTTAACAATCGCTAAATCCTTTTGCGCTAATTTTAATGCCTCTTCAACGAGAGTTAAATATGGTCGATTTAATTTAAAAGGACTTTTTTCAATAACAGTTAAGTCTCTGTTGAAAATGGAAATAGCCATCGGCAAATAGATCGATTGTTCGATTAAATCACGAACGTCATTTGGAATTCTTGTCATACAATTGCCTCCTTACATAACAGAACATGTGTTCGATATTATCATACACATATCGAATTAAATGTTCAAGTAGTATTTTCGTTTGCTGCAATAAGTAATATCTGGATTATTTTAGCCCAGATTATGACGAAATTTATAGAAGACATTCTATAGAAAAGGCTTATAAACTTTAAGTTTCTGCTGTGAATGTGTAGAATAGATTATGGAACGATTATTTGAAGGAGAAAATATGAACTCGCAAATATTACCGGATTATTTTACAGCTGAGAATTTAATGAATTTATTTGAAACTTATCGTTCATTTGGACCGTTTTTTGCTATTTTACTACCCTTATTAGAAGCGTTTTTACCTTTTTTACCACTTATAGTCTTTATCGTAGCTAATGTAAATTCGTTTGGGCTATGGTTTGGTTTTCTTTTATCTTGGATTGGAGCTTGTACAGGTGCTATCATAGTATTTATATTGATGAGAAAGCTTAATAAATTTAAATTTATTCAACGTCTCAAACAAAGAAAGACATTTCAAAAATTATTGGCCTGGGTGGAACGTAGAGGTTTTAGTCCATTATTTTTAATTTTATGTTTTCCCTTTACACCTTCCGCAGCGATAAATGTAGTTGCGGGTCTATCAAAAATCAGCATCTGGCAATTTACATTAGCTGTTCTTTCAGGTAAGTTTGTGATGGTTTTTATTGTAAGCTTCATTGGTCAGGATTTACATGCGCTAATTGCACAGCCTTTAAGAGGCGTCGTAGTAGCAATTGTCATTTTTCTGTTATGGCTAATTGGGAAAAAGGTTGAGAAACGATTGAACAATTAGGTAGTAAGTAAAGATAAAAAGCAATAACCTTTTTAGGAGGCCAATAATGAAGAAAAAGAGAAAAATAGCTTTTACTACTCTTATTATTATTTGTTTATCGGCTATTTTTATTAAAAACCTAATATTTGTTGAATACAAGGTTGAGGGAGTTTCAATGCAGCCGACGTATGAGGAAGGCAAATTACTTTCAGTAAATCGTCTCAGTTTGTTTTTTCATTCACTAAAACGATTTGATGTCATACTTTTTCAATTACCGGAAAGTAATGAGACCTATGTGAAGAGAATCATTGGATTACCAGGTGATGAGATTCATTATAAAGATGATATGCTTTATGTGAATGGAGAGGCAATGGAAGAACCTTTTTTATCACATAAATCATCAAATCTATCAAAATCAACGGGTAATTTCACTCTTGAAGAGGTAATTGATAAAACGAGGATACCAGAGGGATACTTTTTTGTAATTGGAGATAATCGGCTGCAAAGCAGAGACAGTCGTCATTTCGGATTGGTTCATATAGATAATATCATTGGAAAAGTAGGAGATAAGAAATAGCGCTACCTTAAAGGTAATACCTAAAAGGAGGCGCTTTTTTTATAGATTGACAAAAATTCTAAAGGAGAAGGTAATATAATAAAATGAAAGGAATGTAATGGGAAATACATCAATAGTAAGGGGGATGAAGATGCGCGAGGTAGTAATAACGGCTGCAGTAAGAACTCCAATCGGTAGTTTTGGTGGCGCTTTCAAGGACTTGTTACCTTCACAAATGATAGTTCCGGTATTAGAGGAAATCGTTGAAAGAGGTCGTCTAGAAATAACAGAAGTAAATGAGATTATTTTAGGACAATGTATTCAAAGAACAGATGAACCAAATATTGCACGTACTTCTGCTCTTTTAGCGGGCTTTCCATATGAAACTACTGGCTACACCATTCAACGTCAATGTGCATCAGGATTGCAAGCGATAATTTCTGGTGCAATGCAAATCCAATTAGGGTATGCAGATATTGTAATTACAGGTGGAGTAGAGGTTATGAGTTCAAGTCCATATCTTCTTAAGCAGCATCGTTGGGGCTCAAGGTTACAGCATGGGGAGGTAACTGATAGTGTATGGGAAATATTAAAAGACCCAATTCATCAAATTATGATGGGGGAAACGGCTGAAAATGTAGCTGAACAGTTTAGTATATCTAGAGATGAACAGGACGAGTTGGCAAAGTTAAGTCATAGCCGAGCACTGGCGGCAATTAAATCTGGGAAATTTACTCAAGAAATCGTTCCAATAAAAACGAAAAAAGGGAAGAATGAAATGATTATTTCTAGGGACGAGGGACCAAAGGAGATTAAATCAGAAAAGCTAGCAGCATTGCCGACCATTTTTAGAGAAAATGGCACCGTAACGGCAGGAAACTCTTCATCACTGAACGATGGAGCAGCAGCACTTTTACTCATGTCGAAGGATGAAGCTATAAAACGAGGGTTACCTATATTGGCAAAAATATCACATCATACGGTTGTTGGTGTTGATCCAAAGTTGATGGGAATTGGGCCAGTGCCAGCCATTCAAAAGGGGCTACATTCATTAAAATGGACACTTGATGAAATTGATATATTAGAAATAAATGAAGCATTCGCTGCACAATATTTAGCTGTAGAAAAAGAGTTAAAACTAAATAGGGATAAGGTTAATAAAAATGGGAGCGGGATTAGCTTAGGGCATCCGATTGGTTGCACAGGCTCACGAATAGTCGTAAGTTTATTGTATGAAATGGAACGTGAACAAGCAAATAAGGGTCTAGCTTCTTTATGTGTTGGAGGTGGGATGGGCTTTGCTTTATTTTTAGAAAGAGAGTAATTGAAAAGAGGCTGGCATTTGTCAGCCTCTTTCTCTTTTATATAAAGTTCTAGTTTAGAATAAAAAGTGAATGCCATACAATTTGTGTATTGCTGCATTACAGGGTTTAAGCGGTAGCCTAGAAGAAATAGGTTATGAATTTCTAAGACATATTGAAACATACAAAAGTAGGAACTTGTGGATAAATGGAATTTGCATAAAAAGTAAAGTAAAATAGAAGGATGATGTGAAAGAAAAAGTGTATGAAACTGGCATTTTACTTTGACTAGATAAATATAAACGTTAGCGAGGAATAAACATGAGTATTCAATTTATTCTAGGTCGATCAGGGAGCGGAAAAACAACTACGATTGTGAATGAAATAAAAAATAGATTAATGGAAGATCCAATGGGGAATCCGATTATTTATCTTGTTCCAGATCAAATGACATTTGGAGCAGAATATGAGTTGATTCACTCACAAGATGTAGCTGGAATGATAAGAGCACAGACATTTAGCTTTAGTCGACTAGCATGGCGAGTGCTGCAGGAAACAGGTGGTATAACAAGACATCATCTTTCAAGCACGGGAATTCAGATGATGCTAAGAAAGCTTGTTGAGCAATATAAGCAGGAATTTAAAGTGTTTGCAAAAGCTAGCGATAAAAATGGCTTTATTCAGCAACTTGAAGCAATGTTAACAGAATTTAAACGCTATTGTTTTTCACCACAAGAGCTTGAGGACTATATTGCAAAAGCGAATACTGAAGTGGACAAGCAATCGCTAATTGATAAGCTGCATGATATGGCTTTGTTATATAAACAGCTAGAAATCCAGCTTAGTAATAAGTATGTCGATTCTGAAGATTATTTACGTTTGCTAACTGAAAAAATTCAAGAATCAAACTATATAAAAACAGCTGATATCTATATAGATGGATTTCATAGTTTTACACCTCAGGAATTAGAGGTTGTCGTTGCCTTAATGAAATATACGAATAACGTTAAAATCTCCTTAACAATCGATAAGCCTTATGAAGAATTTCTGCCACATGAATTGCATTTATTTCAAATGACTGGGAAAACGTACAATAAACTTCTCCAGCTTGCAAAAGATGAAGGTGTAGAGGTAGAAAACCCACTTATTTTACATGAGCAGCATCGCTTTGCGAAAAATCCTTCATTACAGCATTTAGAAACATATTATGATGCAAGAGCAACGTCTGTATTTGAAGGAGAAACAAGTATAACAATCTTACAAGCCGCAAATCGTCGTTCTGAAATTGAAGGAATTGCTCGACAAATTCATTCCTTAACGAGAAGCGGTGAATATCGATATCGAGATATCGCGTTAATGCTGAGAAATTCAAATGATTATCGTGATCTAATTGAGCAAGTATTTCGTGATTACAACATTCCTTTTTTTATAGACCTAAAACGTTCAATGCTTAATCATCCTCTTGTCGAATTCATTCGTTCAACAATGGAAATTGTAAACGGCCATTGGCGCTATGAGGCGGTATTCCGTGCAGTAAAGACTGAATTGCTCTATCCGCTTGAAGCTAATAAGCGCGAGATGCGTGAGGAAATGGATTTACTTGAAAACTATGTGCTATCACATGGGATTCAAGGGACGAAATGGACAAAGGATGAACGATGGAGATACCGTCGTTTTTATTCATTAGAAGACGATTATGTCATAACAGACGAAGAGAAGTTAATGGAGGAAAAAATAAACTCCTTAAAAGAAATTGTGGCAAAGCCAATCCATACGCTACAAAAGCGGCTAAAACGAAGTAAAACAGGTCGAGACTTGGCTGAATCGCTTTACTTATATTTAGAGGAGCTACAAATCCCTGAGAAAATTGAGCTACTTCGTCAAGAAGCAGAAGCAAAGGGGCAGCTATTAGAGGCAAGGGAGCATGATCAAGTATGGCAGGCCGTTATTCAGTTATTAGATGAATTTGTTGAACTACTAGCCGATGAGCATGTTTCACTATCACTTTTTGCTAATATTCTTGATACAGGTATGGAGTCGATGAAGTTTTCCTTAGTGCCTCCAGCAATGGATCAAGTCTTAATTGCCGACATGGAGCAATCGAGGTTTTTCCATGTGAAATGCACGTTTATCATCGGGGCAAACGATGGGGTCCTTCCAGCAAGACCGAAGGAAGAAGGAATTTTAACTGAGGATGATCGTGAATCGTTACATTTTCAAGGGATTACTCTCGCACCTACAGCTAGACAGCATCTATTAGATGAAAACTTTATTATTTATATGGGTTTAGTAAGTCCATCAGAAAAACTTTATTTATCTTATCCAATGGCAGATGAAGAAGGGAAAGCACTTCTTCCTTCAATCATTATTAAACGGACTGAGGAAATGTTTCCGGATATAGAAAAGCAACGACTTGTTAATGAACCTGATCAGCTATCACTTGGTGAACAGCTGTCCTTTATTGTCAATGAGAATGTGACACTGTCATATGTTACATCGCAATTACAGTTATGGAAACGTGGCTATCCAATCGAATCGATCTGGTGGGATGCTTATAATTATTTTATTGATTCAAAAAATCAACAAATAACGAAAAAAGTGCTTAGTAGTTTGACCTATCAAAATGCTCCAAAGCAACTTGAAACCTCTGTTAGCCGTGAGTTGTACGGAGAGCATATTCAAGGTAGTGTATCAAGAATGGAACAATTTAATAGCTGCCCATTCTCCCACTTTGCGTCACATGGCCTAAAGCTAAGAGAAAGGCAATTATTTAAGCTTGAAGCACCAGATATTGGCCAATTATTTCACTCAGCCCTTAAGCTAATCTCTGATAAAATCCAGCAATTAAATCTTGACTGGAAGGGGTTAACAAAGGAACAATGTGACCGCTTATCAAACGATGCAGTGGAGAAGCTTGCACCTAGATTGCAAAGGGAAATTTTATTAAGCTCAAATCGCTTTCATTATATAAAACGAAAGCTGCAAAAAATCCTATCTCGTGCGTCTAGTATATTAAGTGAACACGCGAAGCATAGTGGGTTTGCACCGGTCGGCTTGGAGCTTGGATTTGGTAAGGGGGGAGAGCTTCCGCCAATTCGTTTTACTTTACCAAACGGCTGTACGATGGAGGTAGCCGGAAGAATTGATCGGGTTGATAAAGCGACAGGCTCGAATGGAGTTTTATTACGAATTGTTGATTATAAATCAAGTGAAAAAAATATACAGCTATCTGAGGTTTATTATGGATTAGCCTTACAAATGCTTACTTATTTAGATGTTATTATTTCAAATTCAAAGCGTTGGCTAGGAGTCGAGGCAACTCCAGCAGGTGTCCTCTATTTTCACGTCCATGATCCGATTATCCAAGCAAATACTTTGCTTTCAGAGGATAAACTTGATGAGGAAATCTTTAAAAAGTTTAAAATGAAGGGCTTGCTTCTTGGAGATGAGGAATCTGTTCGATTAATGGACGATTCATTAACAGAGGGCGTGACTTCAAATATTGTTGCTGCAGGTCTGAAAAAGACTGGAGGGTTTTATGCAAATTCAGCAATTGCTAGTAAGGATGAATTTGAACTATTAACAAACCATGTCCGCACGACGTTCGAAAAAATCGGAACAAGCATAACCGACGGTGTAATTGATATTCAACCATATAAATTAAAGGACAAATTACCATGTACGTATTGTCAGTTTAAGTCTGTATGTCAATTTGATGAATCGTTAGAGGAAAACAATTATCGAATTTTAAAAAGTGAAAAAAATGAGGAAGTATTAAGAAAAATGAGAGAGGAGGTAGGGCTAAGTGAGTAATGGAATTCAAAAACCAAGCAATAGCCAATGGACAGATGATCAATGGCAGGCAATTGTCTCGAGTGGACAGGACATTTTAGTAGCAGCAGCTGCTGGTTCTGGAAAAACAGCAGTATTAGTTGAAAGAATTATAAAGAAAATCCTTTCAAAGGAAAATCCTGTCGATGTTGATTCATTACTTGTTGTGACCTTTACAAATGCTTCGGCAGCTGAGATGAGAAGTAGAATTGGAGAGGCGTTAGAAAAAGCGTTAAAGGATAATCCATCCTCTCTACATTTGCGCAGACAGTTAACATTATTGAATAAAGCATCGATTTCAACATTGCATTCATTCTGTTTAAACGTTGTAAGGAAATACTATTATTTGATTAATATTGATCCTAGCTTTCGAATTGCAGATGAAACAGAAGGTCAGCTTTTAATAGATGAGGTGCTTGATGAATTATTTGAAGAGGAATATAGCCGTGAAGATAATGAGCCATTTTTCGACCTTATTGACCGCTACACAGCGGATCGGAATGATGTAGAACTCCAGTCGATTATTCGCGTGCTTTATCTTTTTTCAAGGTCACATCCAACACCAAATCTTTGGCTAGAACAGCTAGCTTCAATGTATGATGTCGGAGATACAGACATTTCTACACTGCCATTTATTCGTTATCTCTTACAAGATATCGAGCTCGCCTTATATGGAGCAAAGGACCAGCTAGAGCAAGCGATGGAAATAACAAAACGACCAGCTGGACCAGCACCTCGAGCAGAAAATTTAGATGATGACTTAAAACAAGTCGATGCTTTACTTGCTGTGAAAAACTCGTGGGAAGGTTTAGCAGAGCGAATAAAATCATTTAGCTTGTCGAGGGCAAAACCGGTCAGGGGAGATCAATATGATAAAGCATTAACAGAGCAAGTGACTGCTTTAAGAAGTGCTGCGAAAAAGAAAATCGAACAATTGCGTGACGAAATGTTTTCCCGAAGCCTTTCTTCTTATTTGCAAGACTTTGAACAATTAGCTCCTGTTATGAAAAAGCTTGTCTCGCTTGTGATGGAATTTGCTGAGCGTTACGAAGCAGTAAAAAAGGAGAAAGGAATTGTTGATTTTGCCGATTTGGAGCATTATTGTTTACAAATACTTCAAGGAACTGGTGATGAACCAAGTGAAGCGGCACGATTTTATAAACAACAATTTACTGAAGTATTGGTCGATGAATATCAAGACACGAACCTCGTTCAAGAATCGATATTAAAGTTCGTTACAAAGGATGAAGAAGCATCAGGAAACCTGTTTATGGTTGGGGATGTTAAGCAATCTATTTATCGTTTTCGTTTGGCTGAGCCTTTTCTGTTCTTAAGTAAATATAAACGTTTTACAAAAGACGCGAACAATACAGGAATGAGAATTGATTTATCGAAAAACTTCAGAAGTAGAGCAGAAGTATTAGATGCAACGAATTTTATATTTAAACAAATTATGGGTGAGCGTGTTGGAGAAATTGTATATGACGAAGATGCTGAATTAAAGCTTGGTGCTTCTTATCCTGAAGGGGAAAAGATGAATGCAGAACTGCTACTCATTGAACCGATTAATCAGGATGAAGAGTCTCAGCAGGATGAGGATGCAAGTGGCTTTGACGAACAAGAGTTGGAAACCGTACAGCTTGAGGCAAGGCTAATGGCAAAGAAAATCAAATCACTTATTGATGAACAGTTTCCAATTTATGATCGAGGTATCGACGGAACGCGTCCAATTACGTACCGAGATATTGTTATTCTTCTCCGTTCCATGCCTTGGGCACCGCAAATAATGGAGGAATTTAAACAAGCTGGAATCCCTGTATATGCAAATCTATCAAATGGATATTTTGAGGCAACGGAAGTGTCAATTATGGTATCACTTCTAAAAGTAATAGATAATCCATTTCAAGATATACCATTAGCATCTGTGCTGCGTTCTCCGATAGTTGGCTTGGATGAAAATGAACTTGCAATTATTCGTACGTTTGATAAAAAGGGAACTTATTATGATGCGCTTAAAGCATGTATTGCAAATGAATCATTGGTTGAGCAATCTTTATCCATAAAGCTGAGGACTTTTATTGAACTTTTACAGCAATGGAGAAATCAGGCACGACAAGGCTCAGTATCAGACCTAATCTGGCAACTTTACCGGGATACGAAGTTTTTTGATTTTGTTGGTGGAATGCCAGGTGGGAAACAAAGACAAGCAAACCTCAGAGCATTATATGATCGAGCTCGGCAATATGAAGCAACTTCCTTTAGGGGGTTATTCCGCTTTTTACGCTTCATAGAAAGAATGCAAGAACGAGGGGATGATCTTGGAGCAGCTAGAGCGCTTGGAGAACAGGAAGATGTTGTGCGCTTAATGACGATCCATAGCAGTAAAGGATTAGAATTTCCGGTAGTCTTTGTTGCAGGGCTGTCAAAGCAATTTAATATGATGGATTTGAACAAAAAATATTTACTAGATAAAGAGTTAGGGTTTGGAACAAAATTAATTAATCCAAAAATCAGAATCAGCTATCCTACGTTACCATATATCGCATTAAAAAAGAAAATGAGAATGGAATTGCTTGCTGAAGAAATGCGAGTATTATATGTAGCGTTAACAAGAGCGAAAGAGAAGCTGATTTTACTTGGAACGTTAAAGGATGCTGAAAAAACAATAGCCAACTGGCAAAATTATATTTCTCATAATGAATGGTTATTACCGGATTTTGAACGGGCAAAGGCGAAGTCATATCTCGATTGGATTGGTCCTGCGTTAGTTCGCCATCAGGACTGTGTTTTATTAAATGATGGTCATACGTGTATGAATGAAGAGATATCAAAGCATTCATCAAAATGGACGATTGAATTTGTGAAAGGTGAAAACCTTCTAGAATCGTTTAGTAAGGAACAACAATTAAATGCAGAGCTTTTAACGGCGATATCACGTGGAGAGCAAGTGCCTATTGAAAGTAATGAGGTAGACAAGGTTCATGAAAAATTAAATTGGACATATCCACATCTAGCAGCTACAAAGAATCGCTCAAAGCAATCCGTAACAGAATTAAAAAGACAGAAGGAAGTTCGGGATGAATATAGTGATTTACAATTAGTGAAAAAGCCACAAGCTGTTTTATATGAGCGGCCAAGCTTTATGAGAAGTAAATCAATATCAGCTGCAGAAAGAGGTACAGCTATGCATACAGTAATGCAGCATATTCCCCTAAATGAAGCTGTAACAGCAAATACAATTATGTCAAAAGTACAGGAGCTTATATTAAAGGAAATATTAACATCTGACATGGCGGGTGCAATCAATCCACAGCAAATTGCTAAATTTTTTGCGACTCCAATAGGAAGCCGTATGCTTCATGCAGATAAAGTATCCCGAGAAGTACCATTCAGTTATGCTCTTAATGCAAGTACTTTATATAAGGACATTAAAGAAGAATCAATTATTGTCCAAGGGGTAATTGACTGTCTCTTTGAAGATGAAGCTGGCTTAGTCTTGATTGATTATAAAACAGATTCAATTGAAGGGCGTTTTCCAGGCGGTATTGCTGAGGCAGAGCCAGTATTAAAGGAAAGATATCGCATCCAAATTGATTTATATACAAAGGCAATTGAAGACATTATTCGCAGGCCACTAAAGGAAAAATATTTATATTTCTTTGATGGTGGTCATTTAATCGAAATGTAGAAAAGGTGGTAGTAAGGTGGCGACTTATTTATGATTTGTCATCTTACTACTGTTTTTGCTTAAAGTCGTAGTTTATTTCTATATGCTAGAAAGGGTGTTTAATAGAATGCGAATCCTCCATACAGCTGATTGGCATCTAGGTCGGTCCTTAGAAGGAAGGAGCCGCTTAGCGGAGCAAGCTGAATTTCTTGATGAACTTGTTCGTATAGTTGAAGAAGAAAAAGTAGATATGATTTTAATGGCTGGTGATGCATTTGATACAGTGAATCCCCCTGCTGCTGCAGAACAGTTATTTTATGATGCACTTTCGCGTTTATCAGACAATGGAAAACGGCCTATCGTTGTCATTGCGGGGAATCATGATAATCCAGATCGATTATCGGCAGCATCACCATTGGCTAGTAATCATTCGATACAATTAATAGGATATCCGATGGCTGATGTGATCAAAATTGATGTCCCGAGGGCGCAGCAGCAAATGACGCTCGCTGCTCTTGCGTACCCTTCAGAGGCTAGACTTGAACAGGTGTTATCAGAGTCCCACGATGAAGTGTTATTACGAAATAAATATGATGAAAGAATTCGAGAGTTATTTTCAATTATGAGCAAGCAATTTCGTCCCGATACGATTAATATGGCAATGAGTCATATTCATGTTGCTGGTGGAAGCTCGTCTGATTCTGAACGCCCAATTGAAGTTGGTGGTGCGTACACAGTAGCTGCAACAAGTATGCCTGAGGCAGCTCAATATGTTGCATTGGGACATTTGCATCGTCCCCAAAATATAAAACGCGCAAATACGTTAACAAGATATTCTGGCTCTCCACTAGCGTATAGTTTTTCAGAAATTGGCTATGCAAAGTCAGTCACTATATTAGATGCTGAGCCTAATCAGCCTGTAAAGATGAGAGAAATTCCATTATCTTCTGGCAAACCATTAGTTAAGTGGAAAGCAACAGAAGGAATTAACCAGGTTTACAAATGGTTAGATGAAGGTCGTGATACATCGGCATGGATTGATTTAGAAATTCACTTAACAAATACTCTCTCAATTGAAGAAATTCATCGTTTACGAAAATGGCATCCAGGGTTTATTCATATCCGTCCGATCTTTATCGGTGAGCAGGAAGTTATTGAAGCAAGGCAAGCTAATTTACCGATCGATCAACTTTTTACACAATTTTATGAGAAACAAACAGGGGGAGCTAAGCCTGAAGCAGACTTAGTTCAATTATTTCTTGAGCTTGTTCACCAAGAGGAAGGTTCTGAGGAAGGTGTTGAAGAATGAGACCAATTCAATTAACTGTTTCAGGGCTTCATAGCTTTAGAGAGAAGCAGACAATTCAATTTGATTCATTATGTGAAGGGGGGATTTTTGGGATATTTGGACCTACTGGAAGTGGTAAATCCTCTATTTTAGATGCTATGACATTAGCTTTATATGGAAAAGTTGAGCGTGCAGCAAATAATACACATGGTATTTTAAACCATGCAGAGGACAGCCTTGCAGTATCCTTTACCTTTGAGCTAGAAAATGCCTCCTCGAAAAAGCGCTATACGGTTGAAAGAGGCTTTAAGAGAACAGATGATATAAAAGTAAAAACATCCATTTGTCGATTAATTGAAGCTGGAGAAGAAACCGTTGTGTTAGCAGATAAGGCTGCCGATGTTAATGAAAAAATACATGGGTTGTTAGGGTTAACGATTGATGATTTCACAAGAGCTGTTGTTCTCCCGCAAGGAAAATTTGCTGAGTTTCTCTCATTAAAAGGTGCGGAACGACGCCAAATGCTACAACGATTGTTTCATCTAGAACAATACGGTGACAAATTAATCAAAAAATTAAAATCTCGACTTGCAAAAACAAGAATACAACGAAATGAACTTGAAGCAGAAAAAACAGGGTTAGGTGATGCTTCTACAGAGGCAGTTCAAGCAGCGGAAGCTCGTCTGAATGAAGCAAATATTCTACTAGAAAAACGTCAAACAGAATATGATAGCATTTTAAAAGAATATGAAGCGATGCAAGAGATAAGACAGCTGCAATTGCAAAAGGCAGAGATAGAGAAAGAAAAGGTATCTTTAGAAGCAGAAGCAGATAAAATGGACAAGCTTAAATTACAGCTTCAAAAAGCAGAGGAAGCTGAGGCACTAAGACCATATGCCGAATCACTCCAAGCACTTATGCTAGAGAAAAGAGACGCAGAAGTAAATCTTTCCTTGATAAGAAAGCAATATGAAGAGGTAAAGGAACAATATGAGACAAGCAATCTAGCATATGAAGAGATCCGAAACATAAAAAGTGAGCGGGAGCCACAGCTTGTAGCTGAAAGGGAAAAGCTTCTACAGCTACAAAAAATTGATGAAGAACGTGTTGCAGAACAGAAAAGATTAGCTCAATTACAAGAGAAATTCGATAAGTTGGTCGAACAACGTCATCTTGACAATAAAGCATTGGAAAAGGCACAGACCTTAGTAGAGAGGGCATTGGAAAAGCAGCAACGCTTGAAGGAAGAATTACTCGCTAATACTGTATCGGCAAAAGAACGAGAAATGATCCAAGGAGCATTAACGGCAAAACAAACAGTTACTCAGGCAAAACATAGATTCTCTGAAACAACTACAATTGTTCAAGAAAAACAAAAAATAATCGAACAGGAAACTGAAAACCTAAAAAGAATTTCAGTAGCAACTGTTAATCGTAAAAATCAGCTTAAGGAACAATTTATTGAATTGAATAAGCAGTACTTTCTTATATCAGAACGAGAAAGGGAACATCATGCCTTTATTCACACTGTGAAAAGCGAATTAGACTTTATCGTCAAAAAAGAAGAGAAGGAAAATAGTCAAAAGCTTGCACTAAAACTTGTCCAGCATTTACATGATGGAGAACCATGCCCAGTTTGTGGTTCATCGACACATCCAAATCCTGCCCATCTAAATGAAGAATTGTATGAGAGCGGTGAAAAGCAGTCGGAAAAGCTTCAAGAACAACTTGAGAGATTACAGGATTTAAGTCAGGAATTCCATTCGCTAAAAATTAAACTTGAAGGAATCTCACAACAATTAACCTCTGAATTTCCATTTCTTCAAGATGTGACACAAGTAGAGGAGATAGAGCTTGACGAGATTATAAAAAAAGAACTTGCTGACCCACTTCAAAAAGGAGACAAGCTTTTTCAATTAGAATTAAAGACAATTTCCCAGGATTATTTACAGCTAAAAAGTAAAATTGATTTACTAGTGAAGCAAGTAAGAGAAATTCAGCAGGAAGAATTGAGAAAAGGTGATTATCTTTCCTCTGCCAAAAACGATGTGAGTGAATGGAAGGAAAAGCAACAAGTAGATCAGGTTGCTTATGAAAAAGCGTTAAAAGAATATGAAGAGCAATTTTCAACGGTGCCATTAACAGACGTTGAAACGCTTCAACAAGATATGAGCAAAAAAGACCAAGCAGTAGAGCAACTAAATGAAAGAATTCAAACAAGCATTCTATTTATTGAAGAGCAGCAAACGTCAGTAAAGGAATGCGAAAAGCAAATTCAGTTAATCAATCAACAAGAAATTGAATTACAAGCGACAATCAATAATTGTAAACAGCTAATTCGTGAGAAGGAAGAGAAATTATCGGATGTTTCGTCTGATAAATCACTCAACCAACAATTGAAAGAAACAATCGAAAAGCTAAAACAATTAACGGAAAAGGAAAATGAATTGTACCGCTTATTACAGCAAGCTACGAAATCAATGCACGAGCATCAAAGTCAGCTTGCGGCAAATGAGAAGGCGTTTGAACAAACAAAACTCAAATTACATGAGGCAACAGAAAAATGGAAGAATGTATCTGAAAAAACGTCCTTTCATACAATTGAAGAGACTCTTTCTTCCTTATTAGGGCTGGAAGAAAAGCATTACATGAAAAATGAACTAGAAAAGTTTACTGATAAAATGAAGCAGCTGACATCCGACTTAAACCGAATAGCTGAAAAGCTACAAGATAAACAGTTAACGAATGAAGCATGGGAACAAATTCAATTATTGAAAAAAGAAGTGAAGGAACAGGTGGATGAAGCAGTTGCAAATAAAGGAGCAGCAAGCGAAGCGCTTCAAGAGCTGTTAAAAAAACATGACCGCTATGTCGAAATTGAACGACAACAAAAGGCGCTAGATGAGATGTTAGAAAAGCTTGAAAAGCTGCAAACCGTCTTTAAAGGAAACAGCTTTGTTGAATATGTAGCAGAGGAGCAGCTTGTCCAGGTTAGTAGAGATGCATCAGAACGATTGCGAACACTTACTAGAGGACGTTATGCAATTGAAGTAGACTCTCAAGGTGGCTTTATTATGAGAGATGACGCAAATGGCGGGGTTAGACGTCCAGTATCTACACTTTCTGGAGGAGAAACCTTCTTAACCTCACTTGCCTTAGCGCTGTCGTTATCAACGCAAATTCAGCTTCGTGGCGAATACCCATTACAGTTTTTCTTCCTAGATGAAGGCTTTGGTACACTTGATGTCGAGCTACTTGATACAGTCATCTCAGCTCTTGAAAAGCTTCAGGCACAAAACCTATCAGTCGGTGTCATTAGTCACGTTGCAGAACTACGAGCAAGACTGCCTAAAAAATTAATCGTCGTCCCAGCTGAACCATCTGGTAAAGGTTCAACCGTCTATCTTGAATCAATGTGAATTTTAAAGCATAGGCGAATTATTAGTACTGACAACGAAAGAATCAGAATGTAAAGAGTACCTTGTCTTCTATTTTAATCTAGCTAGACGAGAGAAGAGTTAGGAACGGGAAGTTTACCAATATAGAAATTTTGAGAATTGATCGGTTATTGAAATGATTAGGAAACATAATAAAGGGTGACTCAAAACTATAGGTTCAGACCCCTCAAACATATATAGAACTAATAATGAGGTTAGTTTTACTATGGGTCAGATCCTTTTGAGTCACCCTACACCTATTATTATGAATTTTTAAAGCAGAACTGTAACTAGGCATTTGCCGTCATATTTTGATCTGAAACATCTGGGTCAACCATATTTGTTGCACTTAATCCATTATTAACAATATGAAAATCGCCGACATTTCCTCCACCAGAACCTGAAGCTGATTTTGATTGGTTTTTAGGAGATAAATAGAACGTATCCCCAAAGTTTACAACCCCACCGCTAACTTCATTAATTTTTATTGGACCTACAATTGCTGGCATATAAAAACATCCCTTTTGTTTTCGCTAGTACTTTACTTTATGCATATGAAAGGAGGATTGTTCGTTAACATATTAGGTAGGTTGATTCGCCTAATCAAACGGGTGACGAATGTGTAAAGTACGTGATTCGCAAAATACATCTTTAGATGAGCCGATTTGAAAGACTGCTGAGCTTGATAGTGCAGTAACGGTCACAGTATTTACTTGAATGCTTGGATTGTCATGAAAAAAATTTGTTGTTATTTGTTCATAAAAAATAGGATATGGAATCTCCTCTTCAAAAATTGGATATTTGCTTAGGTCACCTTCTGAACCAAAAAATTTTTCCTCTTCCCTTTGCTCTGAAAAGACTTTAACAGAAGGGGTGATATTCATCGAATCACCGATTGTAAATACAGAGCTAAGACCGATTGAATTAACATATACTGAGTTTACCTTTGAAAATCGACTAATCATTGTGGAGCCAGCGGTACATATGGACCGACAATAAGCGACTCAGGTGGAGTATCAAAAACAGAAGATAGTGAGATTGTATTCGTATCCCCAATTAAAAACACTGAAGAACTTGACACACCGATAATTCGAATATTTCCGACTTGAAGGTTGCGATTAACAACAGTGAAATTCATTTAGCTTTCCTCCTTATATAGAATATCCTCCTTATTCAGGTCCTTTTGGTAAGTGATTTAAAAAATGTTTTATTGAATTCTCTACATCTGCTTTCACTTGCTGGAGAATTTTATGCTTTTGCTCGTTGAAATCTCCGAGATTAGATAACGAAGGTTCATTCATGTAATATTGAATCCGACTATCGATTTGCTTTCGAATATCCTCAATAATATGTCTACGATGTGGTTCATCTAAGCGTAATTGTAATTGTTGTTCTGCCTGTTTAATAAAATCGACACAATCATTATTTAAAAAATGCTGAATTTCTTCTTTACACTGTTGGAAAAGCTGATGGCGTACTTGCTGTTGTTCTTGTGGAGGGTATGTCATATCGTTATTTACTTGTAGTCCGTTTTGTTCTACTTCAAATTGATCAATCTGATTTGGATCGGTAGGATTTAATCCGATATTTAATGTACCATCAAGTCGTTCAATTTTTAGCTGGTCAAACTTATATTCAATTCTTTCGATATTTGTAGAAGGTTTATTTTTGAACTGTTCAACCTCTGATTGAAGGGTGTTGATTGTTTCAGCTAATTGCTTAAGCTTTTGGTCCTGATATTGAATATATTGCTGAAGCTGTTGTAAGGTTTTCACGAACTCATTTGTATACATACTACCAATCACCTCAGTCCTCACACACAATTGATACACTATTTATATGCATGTTGGAAACAATAGGTGATTGCCTAAGTCGAAAACCTGAAGGAGATCAATATTAGCCTTATGAATTAGGCTGATTATCGAACTGTAGGTGATGTTAAAGGAACTGTAATATCACTTGTTTCAAGCAACCCAACTGGTGTTTCCGTTTCTATTTCTGGGGCTGCCTCGGTAAACCCACCTGTATTGTAAAGATTTGACAACGGTTTTATAATCCCTGCACTTCCAATTTGTAAGACGGAAGAGTTGCTTACAGAATCTACTCGTAAATAATTAATACATATCGATTGATTAATATAAAAGTTCATGGTCAACACTCCTTTATAAATTTCCTGCAGATGGCTGGTCAACAACATCATTATCATACGTATTTGTTACAGAGTGTTGATTATAAATATTTAGACCGTCTCCTGTATTAAAAGAACCAGCTCCAGCAAAGGTTTTTACCTCACTATATGGAGAAATCGTAATAACATCTCCCACATGAACGATACTACTTGTACCTACACTATTTACCTTAAAGGCTCCTACAATCGCTGGCATTGTTAACTCCCTTTTAATCAAAATGGAAAAACACGCAAAAAAGAACGTGTTTTTTATACTAATATGATATAAAACAATATATGTGTGATTAATGTTGGAGGTACAATCAACACGTGGAATAAGGAAAGGAAAATGCGGGAAGATGATGTTGAATGTTAATAGTTATAGTTCAATTCTATTCTTTTTTATATGAAGTATTAACTTGATTTGAAGTTATTTTTGAGTTTCTTAACTTAATTTCATTAAGTAACAAAATATCGAGCTCTTGGCTGCAAGTAATCGTTTCGCTCGAGTTTATTCCATATTGTAAGGCTGTTTTCAATAAGGATTTTCTTTTTAATTCGATACTATTTGTAAACATTTTACGTCTCCATCTCTAAATAATTTATCTATCCTTTTATGAGGACAAGCTTATTATACATCCTTATTCTTAAAAAGTAATAGATTCGATAAAACATGCAAAAAAGATACAAATTTCTACATTTAGGTTATCGTTAACTACTTTTTTTGTGAAGAAAGGGGACTAGAGTAGGATGATTGACGCACATATCCACCTCGACCAATATGATCAAACCCGGTATAAAAGAAATGATAAATAAATGGAGTGAGAATGGGATAGCAGGTGTAGTTGCGGTTTCAACGAATTTAAAATCAAGTTATGATATATTGAAGTTAAAGCAGGAGTATCCAAATTTTATCCGAGCAGCAATTGGCCATCATCCAGAGGAACCGCCACCAAATACAAGAGATTTATATGAACTTATTGATTTAGTGCATCAAGAAAGAAAACAATTAGCTGGGATTGGCGAAATCGGCTTGCCTACTTACAAGAAAGAAGAACTATATACGAAATACAGTGAGGAGCAATTTATTGACGTACTTGAAACCTTTCTTCGTCTTGCTAAAAAAGAAAATTTACCTGTTTCTTTACATGCAGTACATGAAGAGGCTAAAAAGGCATTAATATCATTAAAAAAGTTAAAAGTTGAATTGGCTCATTTTCATTGGTTGAAAGCCTCGGCTAGTACTGTTAACGAAATCGTTTCGTCTGGGTATTTTGTTTCTGTAACTCCAGAGGTTTGCTATCGTGAAAGAGACCAGTTATTGGTAAAGCAAATACCACTCGAACAATTGCTAATTGAAACAGATGGTCCGTGGCAGCATGGTGGTCCTTTTTCGGAAAGACAAACTACACCATTATTATTAAAGGAAATAACGACTTGCTTAGCGAATATTCTACATATCAGGTACAATGAATTATTAGAAATAATCTGTCATAATACTAAACAGCTATGGTAAGTGTTTAATTGAATTACATTAAAATTGGAGGTTGTTTATGAAGTTTGTTACTGCAATGATCCATAAAGAATCATTTATAGGTTTAGTACATGGAGAGAGAATTATTGATTTAGCAAAGGCAGAGAAGGAGATATTTGAATTATCCTCTATTCCAAAGTCGCTATATGAGTGTATTAAACTAGGTGATAAATTTGTCCAACATGTAAAGCAAATTGTGGACAAAATCAATGAGGAAGGTTCTGAAGGATTTTTATATCGCATAGAGGATGTTACTATACTTCCACCTATCCCACGTCCAACGAAAAACATATTTTGTGTAGGGAAAAATTATCGTGAGCATGCAATTGAAATGGGTAGTGAAGAGGACATTCCTAAACATGTTATGCTATTTTCAAAAGCACCTACAACGGTGATTGGACATGAAGATGAAATTGATCCACATTTACATATTACGAATGAGCTGGACTATGAGGGAGAGCTTGCTATCGTTATTGGTCAAAAAGGGAAGCAAATAAACGAAGCGGAAGCTATGGATTATGTGTTTGGTTATACGATTATCAATGATCTTACAGCTAGAAATCTTCAAGCACAGCATAAGCAGTTTTTATTAGGGAAAAGCCTAGATACTTCATGTCCGATGGGGCCTTATTTAGTCCATAAATCTGCGGTCTCAAATCCATATGATTTAACATTAACAACTAAGATTAATGGAGAGGTAAGGCAAAACGGGAATACAAAGGATATGATTTTTTCAATTGAGCATGTTATCTCAACTATTTCTCAAGGAACGACTCTTGAACCTGGTGATATTATTGCTACAGGGACACCTGCTGGAGTAGGCAAAGGCTTTAATCCTCCGAGATTTCTAAAGCCTGGTGATATCGTAGAGGTTGAAATTGAAGGTATAGGGGTTTTAAGGAATCGTGTAAAGGAATAACAAGTATTTATGAAAGAAAAAAAGTAGCCGGATTTAATTTGGAAAATTTGTAGACAAGCACTTTATCATGTTTATTATAATGAGCAAATTTAAAAAGTAGACACAAACAGAAATCAATAGATTTTACTAGATGAGCAGTAGTTATTTACAAAAGGTTCACTAATTTTACACCTTTTTATGAGGAGAAGAGGTTAACTGTATAAGGTGAATCATGCTAAAATAGGCTTGTTTGGGAAAATAGTTTTTGTGATAGGTTTGTGGTAAATGAAACGTTCACGAAAACTTTACAAGGAGGAGAAAATTATGACACATGTACATATTACGTCATGGGTAATTGCTATTATCCTATTTTTTGTCGCTACTTCTTTATTGAAATCAAAAAAAGAGAAGCAAGCAAAAATTGTTTCAATGATCCTAAGAGTTTTTTACATTCTTGTTATCGGGACAGGAGTTCTCATCCTTTCCGGGTTTACAAGTATTGATGGGGAATATATCGGTAAAATCATTTTAGGAATCTTAACAATTGGTATGATGGAAATGGTGTTAGCTAAAGTAAAAAAAGGGAAACCTGCGATGCTATTTTGGATTTTGTTCTTTGTAATACTTATCTTAACCATTTCCCTAGGCTTACGCTTGCCTGAAGGATTTGACTTGTTTTAATTAATTGAGGGTATCTCATCATATGTTTATATGACGAGGTACCTTTTTTGCTTGAGAATTTTTCGCAATCACAAGCTTGAGAAAAATGTTGATCGGAGAAATTTGTGAACCTTCATGTTGTTTTAGTCATAGAGCATTGCTTTTTTAATACATTGATACAATTAGTCGTCTTTCGCCAAAGCTTGTTGTAAATTCAAATCTGTCAGAAGAATGAATCCCGCGTTCGAAATGATGCTGAATGGCGCAAATGGATTCTTCGTTGTCAAATTGAAAAAAAGAAACACCCTTTTTATTTGCTTTGTTTGAAAAAAAGAGCAACTGATTGTAGGAATAAATACAATCATAAGGTGAAAATGATAATGAATTAAGCTGCTTAATGATTTTGACAAAGGTCTCATCAGGTAGTTCCTTTAACATTTCATCAAGTGCAAACGGAAGTGTTTTTCGGATTCGTACAGAATCGCCGCAATTTAATGTAAATAGCTCCCCATCTGTTTTCACCTTTCCTAGACCTAACCAATTCGCACTTTTCCAGCCTTGAGGACTAAGGACTTCAAGTTGTTTATCACCAAGTTCCTCTAATAAAAAAAATTCATCATTCATATCATCGTATATAACATATTGATCCTCTGTTATATCAATTTTACCAATATAGTAGGACCGCTTTTGCTTTAATAATACATCAGAACGCTTATAAGAGCTCATTTCGTAACCTCCAACATTATGTATATCCAATTTGTGTTTTTTAACGGGAATTGATGGAGAAGAAGACAGTATCATCGTTTTAGACAAATCGAACAAATTTTATGCATTTTTTTTTAGGACAATTCAACATGTAAATAAAGTGGGCATACAATAAAATCTGGGCAAGGCAATCGGACGTGATATCTGTATCGATAGGTGAAAATTTTATCGGGAGTTGATGCAAGAATGTGTGGAATCACAGGTTGGGTTAACTATAAAGGGAATATCCAAAATGAAGAAGAAACAATAAGTAAAATGACGGAAACCTTAGCAAAGCGTGGGCCAGATGATACAAATATATGGGGAGAAAATCACGTGTTATTTGGTCATAAGCGGTTAGTTGTCGTTGACCCAGAATGTGGTAAGCAGCCAATGATCCGAACGAAGGAAGGGAATAGCTATACGATTTGCTACAACGGAGAACTTTATAATACGGAAGATATTCGAAAGGAGCTACTTGCAAGAGGTTATTCCTTTGTCGGACATTCAGATACAGAGGTATTGCTACAATCATATATTGAGTGGGGAGAAGAATGTGTTCACCACTTAAACGGTATTTTTGCCTTTGCAGTATGGGATTCCGCTAACGAAAAATTGTTCATTGCACGGGATCGAATGGGGGTTAAACCGTTATTTTTCAAAGAAGAAAATGGTTCGTTATTATTTGCATCTGAATTAAAAGCGATTTTAGCACATCCTTCCGTATCTGCAATTCTTGATTATACCGGTTTAGCAGAGATATTTGGAGTTGGGCCTTCAAGGACGCCAGGAGTAGGAGTATTTAAAGGAATTGATGAGCTAAGACCAGCACATGCCCTCGTATATTCCAAAAATGGGTTGAAAATTTGGAGATATTGGAATGTAAAGAGTCAAAAGCATGAAGATTCATTGGAGGAAACAGCTGAAAACGTAAGATTTTTATTTACAGATGCAGTTAAAAGACAGCTTGTATCAGATGTGCCTTTATGTACATTCCTATCGGGTGGCTTAGATTCCAGTGCGATAACTGCAATAGCTGCTAAACAATATCAACTAGAGGGAAAGGGCAATCTTCATTCATTTTCGATTGATTATGAGGATAATGAGAAATTTTTTAAAGCAAATGAGTTTCAACCAAATTCTGATGGTCCTTGGATTAAGAAAGTAAGTGAAGAATTTAACACAATTCATCACCAATGTGTCATTAGCCAGAATGAATTAGTCGATCACCTCATTGAAGCGACGTATGTAAGAGATTTACCTGGCATGGCTGATGTTGATTCATCATTACTTTGGTTTTGTCGAGAAATAAAAAAGGATTTTGTTGTAGGGTTATCTGGAGAATGTGCCGATGAAATTTTTGGGGGATATCCTTGGTTTCATCGACCAGATGATCTATCAAGTCCCGCATTTCCATGGATGCGCTCAACCGATGCGAGAGTGAATTTATTAAAGCCGGAATGGCAGGAAAAGTTAAAGCTAAATGAATATGTTCAAGCACGATATGAAGAAACCGTAAAAGAAACACCATTGTTAGAAGGTGAAACAGAAATTGAAGCAAAAAGACGCCAGCTCTTTTATTTAAATCTCCATTGGTTTATGACAAATTTACTGGACAGAAAAGATCGAATGAGTATGGGAGCAAGCTTAGAGGTTCGTGTACCATTTGCTGATCATCGACTTGTTGAATATGTATGGAATATTCCTTGGGAGATGAAAATGCATGGAGGAAGGGAAAAAGGGATATTACGAAAAGCACTAGAAGGAATTCTCCCAAATGAGGTACTCTATCGTAAAAAAAGCCCTTATCCAAAAACTCATAATCCAGAGTATACGCGATTAGTGAAAAACTGGTTACAAACACTTGTAGCGAATAAAGATTCGATATTACATGTTTTATTATCAAAACAAATGCTCCAAGATTTAATTGAATCAGAAGGAAATACATTTAAAGTTCCGTGGTTTGGCCAATTAATGTCAGGACCGCAATTACTTGCACATCTAGCACAAATTCATGTATGGTTTGAAAATTACCGTATTAATCTTGATGAAAGATAAACTGTTTGAATAAAAAATAAGGCTATCCCACAGAAAGCATCGTCATGGGATAGCCTTATCTAGTTCTAATCTTTTAACTGAAATAGAAGGTTGTTTAGTTATTTTTAAGTAGTAACTGCTTTCTGAGCAAAACGTTTCGTCATCCAAGCACGAGATTTCCAACGATAAAGCATTATGATTCCTCGGAACCACTCATCTGCAATAAAGGCAATCCAAACGCCGACGAGGCCCAAATCGAAGTGAATTCCTAATATATAGGCCACTGGAACAGCAATGCCCCACATTGATAAAATACCTACATAGGTCGGGAATTTTATATCTCCTGCAGCTCTTAGGGAACCGATAATGACCATATTAAAGGATCTTCCTGGTTCTAGAATAATTGTTAAGAGCACTAAAAGACCGCCGACTTCTAAAATACGTTCATTTGAAGTGAAAATTCCTAATAATGGCTTAGAGAATATACTAAAGATAACCGCCATTAAGATTGAAATTGTTATCCCAGAATATAGACTTTTTAAACAGCGTTTATAGGCGGATTCATAATCCTTTGCACCAATTAAATAACCTATTAAAATTTGTGTTCCTTGGCTTATGGCAATGCTAAATAACATCATAAACATCATTAAATTTTGCGTATAAACTCTAGTAGTAAGGGCTTCTGTACCTATCATCGTAATGAAGAAAGTAATCGCCATTTGTGATGTGTTATAGGATAATTGTTCACCAGCAGTTGGTACCCCAATACCTAATAGATTTTTAAGATGGTGCATTGGGATATGAATTAAATCTTTTAGCTTGATCGTAAAATATAACCGCTTTTTTAACATATAAAAAATGATAAATAAAGCAATAATACGAGAAACGACCGTTGAAATCGCAGCTCCTTGTACACCAAGTGCAGGTATTCCGAATGCCCCAAATATAAGAACAAAGTTACCGATTACATTTAATAGGTTCATACCAATTGTAAGAAACATCGTGTCCTTCGTATAACCATAGCTTTTTAAGATGGCACTAACAGTCATAATTAATGCTTGAACAAATGAAAAGCCACCAACGATTTGTAAATATGATTTAGCCTCTGGTAATAATTCTTCTGGTAAATTCATTAATCGAAGAATCTCATCACTAGCGATGACAATAGCAACGCTTAATATAAGACTAATTATAAGATTAGCAGAAATGGATACAATTGAAACCTCTTTAGCATCCTTAACATTATTCGCACCTAAATATTGCGTTATAAGAATCGTTGTTCCTGTTGCAATGAAACCAAACATAACGATTAATAAAAATAATATTTGATTTGACACACCGACTGCTGCCACAGAGTTATCCGAATATTGGCTAAGCATCAATGTATCAGCATTTCCCATTAGCATATGAAGCATTTGCTCGATAAAGATCGGCCATGTAAGAGCGAATAATGTCAAATTCCGATTTTTAAATTCTGATGACATTTTTATCAACACCTTTTGAAGTACGTTATTAAGTCTTAATTAGTTTACATACGTTCGTGTATAATAGAAAGAGAGGATTACGATAATTCTTGGAGAAATCCGACTATCAACATTTTTTGAGAAAGACATCATAAAATGTAAGCGTTTATCGATCTGTTAAGCTCCTAATTGAAAAATTAATGGACAATAAATCTCATAATTTATTATTTAAAGATAAAAATTTTGCTGATAATGATGCAGCGTACTAGATTAACTTTGAAAAGGGTGATTGGATATGTCATATATTGAAATGATGGTTCCTCCATTCCCAACCTTAATTATGGGGGGATATGCTGTTTTTGAAAAAGGCACAAGGCATTTTAGGAGAACTTTTACAGTATTTGATTTAATCTATGTAAAGCACGGTGAATTATTTATTACAGAGGATGACATTCCTTATACGGTTGGTGAGGGGCAATATATTATTTTAGTCCCAGGATTTGAACATTTTGGCCATAAGGGCTGCTGTGTCAAAACAGAATATTATTGGCTGCATTTTTCGATGCCTAATCATTATGACCTTGTTGAGGATGGGATTGATAATTGGGCAGATATTTTGTTATCAGAAGGTGATATGGAAACTCCTTCTGCTTACCGTTTTTGTTTGCCTTGCTTTGGAGAAATTGAGAATATGAAGTTTGTAGAAAATATTTTTGATAACTTAATGAGTATTAGTCATCAAACACCAGACTATCAATTACGGCAACAATTATACTTTCAAGAATTTCTCTTACATTTACAAAAAGAGGCATGTAAAATTCCTTCTGCAGCAGAGAGAGTTGTTGAAGAAACGGTTAAATTTATTAAGGATCATTATAAGGAAGAATTAAAGATGGAGCATCTATCAAACGCACTGCATTTTCATCCAGACTACATTACTCGTTGCATGCAAAAAATTATTGGAATGACGCCTAATAATTATTTAAATCAATACCGAATGAATGAAGCAAAAAAGCTGCTTGCTATGACCGATGAGAAGGTGGCGAATATTTCTCAAGAGGTTGGCATTATGGATGCGACGTATTTTTCAAAGCTCTTTAAGAGATTAGAAGGTTTAAGTCCCTATGAGTATCGAAGAATTATTTTAAGGAAAAAGTAAATTGTAAATACTTACAGTATAACAAAGGTTGCCCAATCAGTTAGGGGAAAAACAACCAACTGTTTGGGCAATAATGGTTCATTAAGCTTTACAAAGTAAAAATGTAAAGCTATATGGAGCAAGTTGTACAGAAATTTTGTTTGTATGTGCAGCAAATTCCTTTTCGTTACAGAGATCGATGATTGTTTTGTCTTTTAAATTCAAAGGAATTGGAATGTCTTGCATTGTATCATTATTGTTGAATACAACTAAAAGCTGCTCTTGTTCGTTTCTTTTTATATAAGAAACATGATTAGAAGTATTATTTGCATCAAATAAAATGAATTCCCCGTCATTTCCAAGGAGCGGGTATTGTTTGCGAAGCTGGATTAGTTTTTTTGTGAATTCTAGCATTTCTAAATCCTGCCTATCTTCATCCCAAACCATACATTTTCTGCAACCTGGGTCCTGTTCACCAGTCATCCCAATTTCATCACCATAGTAAATACACGGTGTACCGGGTGTGCTTAAAAGGAAGGCAAATAGAAGCTTTACCTTTTCTTTATTGAAATTGGCAATATTCATTATTCTTGGGGTATCGTGACTGCCTAGTAAATTAAATAATATATGATTAATGTTGCGCGGATACATGTGTAAATATTTTTGCAATGTTTCAATAAATTCAATAGCTCCTATTTCATTTTTGGCAAAAAAGCGAAGTGCATTATCTGTATAAGGATAATTCATAACAGAATCAAATTGATCTCCTCTAAGCCAAGGCATTGCATCATGCCATATTTCTCCGAGTATATAAATATCAGGCTTTATTTTTTTCATTTCCTTCCTGAATTCCCGCCAAAAATGATGGTCTACTTCGTTTGCAACATCTAGCCTCCAGCCATCGATGTTAAATTCCTTTATCCAGTAGCGACCAACATTTAATAAGTATTCCTTCACTTCTGGATTTTCTGTATTAAGTTTGGGCATGCTTGCCTCAAAAGCAAATGAATCATAATTTGGAATCGGTTTTGTTTGGATTGGAAAATCATGAATATGAAACCAATTTTTATAAATCGATTTTTCGCCGTTCTTTAATACATCCTGGAATGGAGCGAAATAGTAACCGCTATGGTTAAAGACTGCGTCTAGCATGACTTTAATACCCTGCTTATGGCATTCCTCGACTAATTGCTTAAATGTTTCCTTCGTTCCAAATTGCGGATCTATTTCCATGTAGTCTATCGTGTCATATTTGTGATTAGAAAAAGCTTTAAAGATTGGAGTGAAGTATATCCCAGTAATGCCTAGGTTGACAAGATAGTCAATATGGTCGATAACGCCTTTAAAGTCACCGCCATAGTAAATCGTTGGGGTAGGCTCCTGTTGTTCCCATTCGACTGTTCCTTTGGGATTTAACGTTGGGTCACCATTTGCAAATCTTTCTGGAAAAATTTGATACCAAATTGTATTTTCCACCCATTTTGGTGGCTTGTAAACATCGATTGAATTGATAAAAGGAAAACAAAAATAATATGCTGTATCATCTAAAGGTGGTTGTTCGAAAAAGCCCTTTTCAGTATATACACAGCTTTTCGATTCATTAGATAGTAAAAAACCGTAACGGAGGCGTTTAAATGGTGGATGAATGGCGATAAACCAATAATCAAAAAATTGGTCAGAATAAGCTATATTCATTTTATTTGTTACTGCATTCCATGTTGAATGATTCCAATCATACGGATCTCCATAAATAATTTCGACAGTTTCAATATCTTGCTTTTTCGTTCGTAATTGGATATGTATTGTGTTCTCATCATATGAATAAGCATATTGATCCTGTGGTCTATGATAAATCGCTTCTAAAAACATAATCTTCACTCCTTGAATTGTCGAAATATGTGCAATCGCTTGCTTTATAAGGCAGTAAATGAATATATGTTGATCCTATTGAATATATATCTTGATGTCAATCATTTTAATCTAAAAAAACACTTGAATTGTCATTGTTATGTATTTACAATAGGGAATATAGAAAGTGAAATCGCTTTCAGTGAATTATATTTGAAGATTGATAGATGCTATTAAACTATCTTTTCAAATATATGAGAGTAGCTTTCTTTGAAAAATAATGCAAACGATTGCATAAACCAATAGGAGGGTCAAAATGAAAAAGGTTTTATCTTTATTTATGATGGGATTACTTTTATTAGGTGTATTAGCAGCGTGTGGACCAGATTCATCAACACAATCTGGAGGAACTGATTCAAACAATAATAATGAAAAAGAAACAACATCTGAAGGAACAATGCCAGAAAAGCCGGAAAAGCTTGTTGTCTGGGAGGATACAGACAGAGGAGTTGCATTAGAGCCTGCAATTGAATCGTTTGAAAAAGAATATGGGATTGAAATTGAGTATAAAGAGCTTGGTATGGCAGATGAAATACGTGACCAGCTTCGCTTAGATGGTCCAGCGGGGACAGGGCCAGATATTGTAACATTGCCACATGATCAAATTGGTCAGGTTGTAACAGAAGGACTTATTACAAATATTAATGTTGATCAAAAAGTAGTGGATACTTTTACAGAAACCTCTATTGCAGCTCAAATGTATGATGGGGTGTTATATGGATTACCAAAGGCAACGGAAACACCAATCTTCCTATACAATAAGGCACATTTAAGTGAAGCGCCAAAGACGATGGAAGAAATGTATACATTTGCAAAGGATTTTACAAAGGATGGTAACTTTGGTTTCTTATTCTTAGGTGATAACTATTACTTTGCTCATGGGCTAATTGGCGGATTCGGCGGTTATGTGTTTAAAGATAATAGTGGTGCCCTAGATCCGAAAGATGTTGGCTTAAATAATGAAGGGGCCGTTACTGGAGCTGAAGAAATTCAAAAATGGTATACAGAAGGACTATTCCCGAAAGGAATTATTGGTGAAAACGGCGGTTCTACAATGGACGGATTATTTAATGAAGGAAAAGTAGCTGCTGTGATGAATGGACCTTGGGCTGTACAAGGAATGAAAGATGCTGGAATCGATGTAGGTGCTTCTGCACTCCCTACCTTATCAAATGGTGAACATGTTAAAACATTTATGGGTGTAAAAGGCTGGCATGTATCGGCATTTTCGAAAAACGTAGAATGGGCAACAAAATTTATTGAACATATTACAAATGCGGAAAATGCAAAAAAACGCTTTGAATTAACAAATGAGGTTCCACCAGTTAAGGAATTAATCGAGGATCCTATTATTAAAGATAATGAGGTAGCTGCAGCAGTAGCTGAGCAATCTCAATATGCAGTACCAACACCAAATATTCCTGAAATGGCTGAAGTTTGGGAGCCAATGGCTGATAGCCTCCAAACAATTGTGACAGGGAAAGCTGAGCCGAAAGCTGCTTTAGATAGTGCAGTAAAAACCATTAAGCAAAATATTGAAACAAACCATCAATAAGCCTTACTTTGAGACATAAATAAAAGGATAACGAAATTTGGAGAGGGTTGATGCTACTAGTCATCCTCTTCATCCTTTTATGTCATTTGCTTTATGAAGATTTCTATATTCATTTGTGAAAGGGGATTTTAAAAATGGTGGAAGGCATAAAAGCTAGCTCTAAACATCGCAAAACAGCCTTGCTGTTATCGATTATCCCTGGATTAGGACAATTGTATAATCGGCAAAGAATGAAAGGAATCCTATTTCTCATCTTAGCTACTTCCTTTTTATATGTGTTTTGGGATTTGCTCGATATAGGAATATGGGGCTTATTGACGCTTGGTACTGAAACTCCAAGAGATCACTCTATATTTCTGCTAGTCTATGGAATTATCGCGTTAATTGTTTTAGCATTTGGAATTGGATTTTACCTATTTAATTTAAGGGATGCATACAAAAATGGTAAAAAGCGTGACCTTAATCAACCGATCAGCACTGTAAAGGAGCAATATAAAAACTTAATTGATAATGGCTTCCCTTATTTAATGATTTCCCCAGGATTTTTACTTTTAACATTTGTCGTTATATTGCCAATCATCTTTGTTTTTTTATTAGCGTTTACAAATTATGATTTGTATCATTCTCCACCAGCAAAACTAGTAGATTGGGTATGGTTTCAAAATTTTGCAGATATCGTGAATATTGATATTTGGAGAAATACATTTTTCTCAGTGTTAGCTTGGACAATTGTTTGGACATTTGGAGCTACAACACTTCAAGTTGCATTAGGGATCTTTTTAGCAGTCTTAGTGAATCAAAAGGATTTAAAAGGAAAGGCGATTATTCGAACAGTATTTATTTTACCTTGGGCAGTCCCAGCATTTGTGTCTATTTTAGTTTTTGCGGGAATGTTTAATGAATCATTTGGCACGATTAATACGGATATTTTAGCCTTCTTTGGGATTGATAATATCCCATGGATGACTGAACCGATGTGGACAAGAATCGCCCTTATCATTATTCAAAGCTGGCTAGGTTTTCCGTTCATATTTGCGATGACTACAGGTGTATTGCAATCGATTCCAGATGAATTATATGAGGCTGCAACTGTAGATGGTGCAACTGTCATCCAAAAATTTAAGAAGATCACGCTACCGCTCGTCTTGTTTGCGACAGCTCCAATTATGATTACACAATATACATTTAACTTTAATAACTTTAATGTCATCTTCTTATTTAACGGTGGAGGTCCTGCTATTCCAGAACAAAATGCTGGAGGAACCGATATTTTAATATCGTGGATTTATAATTTAACAATGACATCAGCCCAATATTCAAAAGCAGCTGCTATCACTATGTTGCTTTCCGTACTCGTCATTTCGGTAGCGATTTGGCAGTTTAGAAGAACAAAATCATTCCAAGAAGAGGATATGATGTGATATGAATATAAAAACTTGTAAGTACATTCGACTAACATTATCGTATTTTGTTGTAGCCATTATGTTTATGGTCATTCTTTACCCTATCATTTGGATCATCGGTTCGTCCTTTAATCCTGGCGATAGTTTATCAGGATCTTCAATTATTCCAAAAAACGCAACATTAGCCCATTATAAAGAATTATTTAATATGGAAAATAGCGATTATCTCTATTGGTATTGGAACTCGTTGAAAGTTAGTGTTTTAACAATGCTTATCACAGTCATTTTAGTTAGCTTAACAGCATATTCGTTTTCTAGATATCGCTTTATCGGTAGAAAAAATGGCTTAATGACCTTCTTAATTTTACAAATGGTCCCGAATTTTGCTGCTTTGATCGCAATATTTGTTCTTGCCTTATTAACGGGATTATTAGATAGTCATCTTGGACTAATACTTGTTTATGTCGGTGGACAAATTCCGATGAATACCTATTTAATGAAAGGGTATTTAGATACGATTCCTAAGGAGTTAGATGAATCAGCGCGAATGGATGGGGCAGGACATTTGCGTGTATTTTTCCAGATCGTTATGCCATTAGCTAAACCGATTGTTGCTGTTGTTGCACTTTTTGCATTTATAGCACCTTTTGCAGATTTCATCATTGCTAATATTCTTTTACGGTCAGAAAAGAAATTTACACTTGCAGTTGGATTATATAAATTAATTTCTGATCAATTTGGTGCGAAATTCACTGAGTTTGCTGCAGGATCGGTATTAATTGCGATTCCAATTGCAATTTTATTCCTATGCTTCCAAAAGTATTTTGTTTCTGGATTGACGGCAGGTGGTACAAAAGGATAATCTTATAGGCGTAAAGAAAAATTCAAGCACTCGATGCTATCTATAGAAGTGCGAAATGAGTAGGAGGAGCGGTGATGTATAAACAAAGGATCTTGTTTTTACTTATCCCGTTTCTTCTTTTTTACGCCTTACCTGTAAGCGCTGTTAAAAAAGAAGAAAATAAATGGCATGAAGAATTGGTTTACTATCTTGAGATTGACCGTTTTAACAATGGAGATGTAACAAATGATGGTTCTGATTTCAATTTGAATGACCCACTTGGATACCATGGCGGTGATTTAAAGGGGATAACAAATAAGCTTGATTATCTTCAAGAAATGGGATTTTCAACGATTATTTTATCTCCTGTGTTCAATGCAAAAGATCTAACAGGTGAACAGGTTGAGAATTTCAAAGAAGTAGATGAGCATTTTGGTAGCTTGAAGGATATGCAGCAATTAACAAAAGAAGCACATGAGCGAGAAATGAAGGTGCTAATGAGTTTTAATGCATATCATGTTCAAAATTTAAAGGATGATCTTATCGATGTAGTAAGTTGGTGGGTTTCTGAAAGTGAAATAGATGGTTACTATATTGACAAAGTTGATACACTTGAACCAGATTTTTGGAAATTGTTTATTCAAACTGTGAAAAAGGAAAACGAGAACTTATATCTAGTCGGGTCAATTTTACATAATGATCATTTATCTACATATAAAGAGTTGGGCTTTGATTCAATCTTAAATGAGCTTTTTTTTAAAACATCGTCTGAAACGTTTACTGATGTAGATTTACCGTTTACTTCAATATCAGAGGTTGTTCAAAACTCGTCAACTGCATTTAGTAATTATCTAGATATGACAAATACAGCACGGTTTACTTTGAAAGCAACTGAAAATGCACAGCATCCAGGAGTAAGACTAAAAATGGCGTTATCTTATATGTACTCAACACCTGGTACACCTATTGTATATTATGGTACTGAAATTGCTTTGAACGGTGGAAAACCTCCTGAAAATAAACCATTGATGAATTTTCAATCTGACGAGGAATTAATCGACTATATCGCAAAGTTAGCAAAGGCTAGAAAAAGCTTACCTTCATTAACAAAGGGTGATTACACAGTTTTATATGAAAAAGCAGGGATGATTATTTTTAAGCGAACGTACAAAGGGGAATCTGTTATAGTTGCGATGAATAATACGTCACAATCCCAAAATGTCTCGATACCTGCAGAAGAGATCGGTAATGAAAAGGAGTTACGCGGACTAATTATAGGAGATATTTTCCATGAAGAAAATCGCCATTATCCATTTATTCTAGATCGTGAAACAGCAGAAATTTATGAAATAAAGGAGAAAACTGGCTTAAATCTCCCATTTATCAGTGTTTTTCTTATTGTTCCACTTTTGTTTGTTGCATTTTTAATAGTTGCATATAAAAGAGGGAAAAGGAATGAAGAATAAAGAAGAAGAACTAGACCAACTCGACAAAGTGATTTGGTCTAGTTTTATATTTTAACCGTTAATTACCTTTCCGCCATTTACATGGAGGATTTGACCAGACATGTAAGAGGAGTCCTCACTAGCTAAGTATACGTAAGCTGGTGCTAGCTCTTCAGGTTGACCTGGTCGTTTCATCGGAGTGTCGGATCCAAATGTAGAAACTTGATCAGCCGTAAAGGTAGACGGAATTAATGGTGTCCATATTGGACCAGGTGCTACCCCGTTAACACGGATTCCTTTATCAGCTAATGATAATGCTAACGAGCGTGTAAAGGTTGTAATGGCTCCCTTAGTTGCAGAATAATCAAGAAGTTGTTTATTTCCTGCATATGCTGTTATTGAAGAAGTATTTATTATGGTACTGCCGTTTTTTAAATGTGGAAGGGCAGCCTTCGTTAAATAAAAGAAGGAAAAAATATTGGTGCGAAATGTTCGTTCGAGCTGCTCGCTTGTAATATCTTCAATCCCCTTCTGAGGGTGTTGCTCTGCGGCGTTATTCACGACAATATCGATTTGACCGAACTCACCAATCGTTTTATCAACAATTTGCTTACAGATTTCTTCATCTCCAATATCACCTGGAATTAATAAACATTTTTGCCCTTGCTCTTCGACATATTGTTTTGTTTTTTCAGCATCTTCATGTTCATTTAAATATGAAATAACTACATTTGCCCCTTCAATTGCATAATGAACAGCAACAGCCCGTCCGATTCCACTGTCACCACCGGTAATAATCGCTACCTTATCTGTTAATTTCCCACTTCCTTTATAAGACGTAGAATGAAATTTAGGAGCGGGGTTCATTAAATGCTCAAGACCTGGTTGACGATCTTGTTGTTGTGGTGGTAATGTTTGCTTTTGTTGATTTTGATTGTTTGACAATGACATAACCTCCTGTAAAACGTACTATAAAGTAGTATGGTATAAAATGAAAAAAAGTATGTTACAGGATTTAGTCAATTTTAATCGTTTTGTTTATTACATTGGCTGTTGTCGTAAACTTTGTTGTTGTTTTTTGCTTAGTTGTGTATTTGGCTGATTTCCTCGTGTAGTACTCGCTTTCCGCGGGGGAGGTGGTGAGTCATTAAAAAAAGAGATATTTATTAAGAAAGGGTCAGCCTGTGGGGACTGACCCTTTGTTCATTTTACATTACATTAAAATATTTCGCATCAGGGTGTGATACAACTAAAGCAGTTACAGATGCTTCAGGCTCCATCATAAAGCCTTCTGTTAATTGAATCCCGATATCCTCAGGTCTTAAAAGATTAAATAGCTTTTCCTGATCTTCTAAATCCGGACATGCTGGATATCCGAATGAATATCGTTGCCCTTGGTATTTCGCTGCAAATCGCTGATCCATTGTAAAATCAGGTGCATCAGGGAAGCCCCAACGATCACGGATTAGCTGATGAGTTCGTTCTGCCAGACCTTCCGCAAGCTCTAAAGCTAAAGCTTGTATTGCATGACTTTTTAAGTAATCTCCTTGCTCTTTAAAGCCTTTAGCTAGCTCACGAATTTGACTTCCTGCCGTAACAGCAAACATTGCGACATAATCTAACTCATTGCTAGATTTCGAACGAACATAGTCTGAAATGCATCTGTATGGCATTTTATCTTGACGAGGGAAATCAAATGTTTGTAAAACGACGTCTTTATTATTTGGATCTAAGATACATAGCTTATTTTCATCACTATAAGCTGGGAAAAATTGATAAGCACATGCAGGCTTAAACCATTTATTTTTTGCCCCTTCCTTCAGTAAGTCTTGAATGAGTTCAACCAATTCCATTGTTTTAGGGTCTTTTTTCTTAATTAATTCTTTAATTTTCCCTTTTAAGCCAAGATGGTGGCCAATTAACATTTGCATATTCACATAAGGGATGATTTGTGTTAAATCAATATCCTTTATGAGATGACGCTTTGTATCAACAGGTTGAAAAATTGGTGCTTCACTAATTGTGCTTCGCTTTTCTAATAATTCCGTAACAGCACTTGTTTGTGTATTTTTAATCTTCGTTTCTTCTGTAACCGCTGCTTCATTGACAGTGAATAATTCAGGTGTTGTCCGTAATTGGTTTGCAAGTGATAAACCGTCCATTGCATCCTTTGCGTAAACGACAGGGCCTTTGTACTGGGGAGCAATTTTCATTCTTGTGAATTTTCTTGATAGGGCTGCTCCGCCTACTAATATCGGTAAATTACAATTCGCGTTGTGTAAGTCCTGTGCTGTAATGACCATTTGCTGTGCAGATTTTACTAATAATCCTGATAACCCAATAAGGTCAGGCTTTTCATCCTTAACTGCTTGAATTAATGTTTGCGGTGTAACCTTTATTCCGAGGTCAACAACCTGATAACCGTTATTACTTAAAATAATGTCGACAAGGTTTTTCCCGATATCGTGTACATCACCTTTAACGGTAGCTAATAAAATTTTTCCTTTGCCACTATCTTCTTTTTTATCCATGAATTGCTCTAAAAAGGAGACGGAAGCTTTCATAACTTCAGCACTTTGAAGAACTTCAGCAACGATTAACTGATTATCATTAAATAAAACACCGACCTCAGCCATTCCAGCCATTAATGGCCCGTTAATAATTGACAGTGGATCTGGGTATTTCTTTAGTGCAAGCTCTAAGTCGGGAATTAAGCCTTCCTTAGTTCCTTCAACAATATATCTAGCTAGTCTTTCTTCTAATGGTAGGGTTGTAACAGGTTTTTTATCTTCCTTTTTCTTGCCGCGATAGAATGCGGTAAAAGCAGCTAATGTTTCATCAGTCGTTTTAAATAATAAATCCTCTGCTAACTTGATCTCTTCTTTAGGGATTGAGGCAAACCGTTCTAATTTCTCAGTGTTAACAATTGCATAATCTAACCCTGCTTGTGTGCAATGATATAAATAAACAGCGTTTAATACTTCTCGACCAACAGGTGGGAGGCCGAAGGATACATTACTAACGCCGAGAATTGTTAAACATTCAGGTAAATGTTCTTTAATAAGTTGAATTCCCCGGACTGTTTCATTTGCAGAACCGATATATTGCTCATCACCCGTTCCCACAGGAAATACAAGGGGGTCAAAAATTAAATCACTCGCTTTAAGTCCATGCTTATGAACGAGTATGTCATGTGAACGTTTTGCAACCTCTAATTTTTTTTCGGCGGTTAAAGCCATACCAATCTCATCAATTGTACCAACAACAAGGGCGCCGCCATATTTTTTTACAAGCGGAACAATGGCATCAAAACGTTCTTCACCATCCTCAAGGTTAACAGAGTTAATAATTGCCTTACCTTGTGAATATTTCAGGGCACGTTCAATTACTTTTTCATCGGTTGAATCAATAACAAGAGGTGCCTTTACTTTTTTAACAACTTCCTTGATAAATGCTTCCATATCCTCTAATTCATCTCGATCAGGATCCGCAAGACAAATATCAATAACATGGGCACCATTTTTCACTTGTGCTCTGGCGATTTCCGCTGCTTCTTCAAACTTCGCTTCAGCAATTAACCGTTTAAACTTTCTAGAGCCGATAACATTTGTCCGTTCACCGACGAATAGCGGACGCATTCCTTCATCATACTGCAAGGCATCAATTCCTGATACTGTATGTCCGGTTGAAACCGATTCGAAGCTTCGCGGCTTTAAGGATGCTACAGCCTCTGAGATTGCTTTAATATGTTCAGGTGTTGTTCCACAGCAGCCACCTACTAGATTGAGCCAGCCTTGTTCAGCAAAGGCAACTAATTTCTTCGCAAGGGACTCAGGTGATTCGTGATAATTTCCTTCTTCATCAGGTAGGCCAGCATTTGGGTAACAGCTAATGGCAGTGTTCGCTATACTAGCTAATGTTCTTATATGATCCGTCATAAATTCCGGACCTGTTGCACAGTTTAAGCCAACTGAAATTGGCTTCATATGCTCTAAAGAGATATAAAATGCTTCAATATCTTGCCCCGCTAACGTAGTTCCCATCGGCTCGATCGTACCGGAAATCATTAATGGAAGCTCTTTACCTGTATTTTCAAATGCTTTTTTAATCCCGATGAAACCAGCTTTTACATTAAGCATATCCTGGCTTGTTTCTAATAGAAGTAAATCAGCGCCACCGAGAATAAGTCCTCTAGCTTGTTCTTCATAGTTTTCTATAAGCGTATCAAACGTTGTCCCGCCAGTAACAGATAATGTTTTCGTTGTAGGTCCCATTGCTCCGGCTACGAAGCGAGGTTTTTCAGGTGTTGAAAACTTAAGGGCTGCATTTTTTGCTAATTTGGCTGATTCAATATTTAATTCAAGGGCTAATGAGCCTAACTCATATTCATCGAGTACAAGGCTTGTTGCTCCAAATGTGTTTGTTGAAATAATGTCTGAACCAGCTAGCAAATATCCTTCATGAATTTTTTCAATTGTTTTTGGAGCAGTTAAGGTTAAGTATTCATTACACCCCTCATAGTCTTCGCCGCCAAAATCATCAGCAGTAAGGTTTGCAGCCTGAATCATTGTCCCCATTGCTCCATCAAGGACTAAAATTCGTTTTGTTAGTTCGTCTTGGATGCTATACATGTGTAATCTTCCTTTCTGCTAGTTGTTTTTCCTTTTCATGGATGTAATTTGTTAGCTCCACAGTAAGGTCATATTGTAAAAATGGAGTAATTAAGTAAATTCCATTAAATAAATCAAAAGCGGCATCGATTAGTTCCTTGGCAATTGCTAAGCCCTCTAGACGTGCCTTGTCTTTATCTGTTCCCGCAGCAGCCATTTTTTCTCTAATTGAATCAGATAATTTAATGCCAGGGATTTCGTTATGAATAAATTCAGCGTTTCGACTTGAAGTTAACGGCATAATTCCAATATAAATTGGTGCTTTTAAGTTACGGGTTGCTTTATATACTTCGACGATCTGCTCGGTAGAATAGAGCGGCTGTGAAATAAAATAATCTGCACCACAAGCGATTTTTTTCTCTAATCGTACGACTGCTTTGTCTAAATGGCGGACATTTGGATTAAAAGCAGCTGCAACAGAGAAGTTTGTTTTTTCTCCAAGAGGCTTACCTGAATATGATACACCTGCATTAAATTGTTTAATTAAGCTAATTAAATCAAAGGAAGATACATCATAAACGGATGTAGCACCTGGGAAATCACCAATCTTTGAAGGATCACCAGTTATCGCGAGAACATCTGATAGCCCTAGAGAGTGCAAGCCCATTAAGTGTGATTGTAAGCCAATAAGGTTTCGGTCACGACAAGTTATATGAATTAATGCTCGTGTACCGGTTTTCTCTCTAGCAAGGATCCCTGCTGCCAAATTGCTTACCCGTGGTGAAGCAAGAGAGTTGTCAGCTAATGTAAGAGCATCAATACCAGCATTATGTAATGCCTTTGCACCTTCTAAAAATTTACTCATTCCGAGCTTTTTCGGAGGATCTAATTCCACGATTACAGAGCGTCTATCTGTTACAATTTCTTGTAATGGTGGTAATGAATTAGCGCTTGTTACAGTGATGCTATCTTGGATTTCCTTCGGTGCTCTTACTTTTTTACTTGTTATTGGCTCAAGACCAGCAACTGCTTCAGCCATTGCTTGAATATGTCGCGGTGTTGTTCCACAGCAACCACCGATTAATCTTGCACCTTGCTCACGGAATTTTAACGCACTTTCCTTAAAATAACCTTCATCAGACTCATAAACTAATCGACCCTCATTTAGAGCAGGTAAACTGCTGTTTGGAAATACAGAAAGAGCAGCATGCTTAGGTATTGGTACTTCTTCTAATGATTGAATCATATGATATGGACCTAAACGGCAGTTTAAGCCAATGACATTTGCTCCAAGCTCCTCAAGTGTTGTAAATGCCTGTTGCAATGGTGTTCCATCCTGTAGTACGCCAGCTTCATGCAATGAGACATTTGCGATAATTGGCTTATTTGTTTCTTTACGGGCAATTTTAAGAACGGTAGTCATTTCTTCTAAATCATAATAAGTTTCAAGGAGGATCCCATCGACATTTTCATTTAATAACACATAAAGCTGCTCTCGGAAGTTGCGTTTTAAATCATCTAGAGATTGCGCACTTTTCTTGAAGGAGCGAATTCCGCCAATCGTTCCAAACACATATGTTGGAGCAATTGCTGCTTTAACAGCCTGCTTTGCAATTTCAACGGCCTGTTTATTAATTTGTCTAATATCATCCTCTAGGCCATACCTTGAGAGCTTAATATCATTTGCCCCATAAGTGTTCGTTTGGATAAGATTTGCCCCTGCTTGAATGTATGCTTCGTGTACGCGCAATACATCACTAGGCTTTGATAGGTTTAATTCCTCGAAGCAACGGTCAACGCCATGTGCATAAAGCATTGTCCCCATAGCACCGTCTCCAATTAAAATTTTACTCTTTAAATCTTCTAAAAAGCTCATAACTAAAGCCCCCATTTCCTTTTCATATCAAAATCTGAGAAAAGCCTATATAAAATAAAAAAAGCCTTCATAAGCAGAAGGCTAGATAGTACAAAGCTTCTCCTTATCTTTCAAGCATTTTAAATGCTTAGCTGGAATTAGCACCTTGGCATTCGGATGGAGTGATAAGAGTAGATTGATTAATTAGGAAAATAGCATCTTATTACTTTCAGTATGAGCGTTGAATAAAACTCAGGCTTACTGTTTTATTCCTTTTGAAAAATAATGAAAAAAGTGTCGAATAACGCTCGTTTTCGCTACTTTTTTCATTATCTTTCACATACTGATAAATAATGAGTCTATTTATAAATCTACAATCAATCAACTTATCAATCTTTCCGAGATTGACCGGTTGCTGAAGCTTCATAGGGCCAGTCCCTCAGCTTCTCTTGATAAGATATGAAATTTAGTTTTTATTTTCCTTTAAATGATTAAAAAGTGTTACAACTAATTTATCTAATATTTTGAAAAATAGCAATAGTTATTTTTAAATAAAGTGAACTGTTAAATAAAATCACTGCCTAGCTAAAAACTCTTGATTTTCCCTTTGCTCCAATCCATAGCAGTAAACAGTCGGAAAAGCCTCTTCATGGTTGAATGAAAAAACGAGAAATAGTGTTAAGTTAATTGAGTATAATGTTTGCTAAGCATAAGGTATGAACAGTAACAATCGTTATTCTATGCTTTTTTCAGTCTAAGCCCTTCAAAGTAATAAGCCACTCGTGAAATAAAGATTAGAGCTCTTTCTATTTCATGAGTGGCTTATTTTAGTTAAGGCTGATATTTTATCGATAATTAATAAATTGAACTTCGATCGGTAGGTCTGCTTGTTTTATTGCAGCAATTATTTGTTGAAGGTCATCTCTGCTTTTTCCGGTGACACGAATTTGGTCATCCTGAATTTGTGATTTAACTTTTAAACCACTATTTTTAATTAGTGTATTTATTTTCTTTGCATTTTCCTTATCGATGCCAGATACTAGTTCAGCTCTTTGACGAACGGTACCACCTGATGCATTCTCGATTTTTTTGTAGGAAATATTTTTGATTGGGACATTTCGTTTAATGAGTTTAGAAATCAATACATCCTTTAGCTGCTCTAGCTTATATTCGTCATCAGAGACTAAAACGAGCTCGTCATTTTCTAATGAGATTGTACTTTTGCTACCTTTAAAATCATAGCGTGTTGAAATTTCCTTCATTGCAATATTAATGGCATTTGATACTTCTGGTAATTCGATTTTTGATACAATATCAAATGAACTCTCTTTCGCCATAAATATCCTCCATTCCGTATATAATATGGTTAGATTATAGTAAAATAAAACAACTATCACAACTATTTATGTTTGATTCGTACATATTAAGTGGTAAGTGACGATAGCAAAAATCGTACTTTGATTATGAAGGGATAGATTTAGATTGATGTTACCTGGAAAGCAAGAAGTTGTTACAGTAGATGAGAAGGTTGATTTTGGATACTTTTTAACAGATGGGAAAGACCGTGTATTGCTTCACAATAATGAGGTGATAGGTGAAATAGAAGTCGGAGATGAAATTGAAGTCTTTTTCGGAGTAGATGCCCAGGACAGGCTTTATGCAACGATGAAAAAGCCGTATATAACAGAAGATACGTATGCATGGGTAGAGGTTGTAGATGTTATTGATGATATGGGGGCATTTGTTGATATCGGATTGAGTAAAGATGCTCTTGTAGCAAAGGATCATTTGCCATATTTAAGAGAGGTTTGGCCTGAAAAGGGAGATAAGTTATATTGTACGTTAAAGGTATCTAAAAATGGCCGTTTTTTTGCACGTTTAGCAACTGAAGAAATCGTAGGGCCTGAATTAAAGCAAGCTGACCGCTCCTTATTTAATAAGGAAATTACCGGAGTTGTTTATCGGATGATTGTAGCTGGATCCTTTATTCTTACTGAGGAAGGATATAAAGGGTTTATCCATTCCTCTCAAAGAACGATTGAACCAAGATTAGGGGAGAAGGTTACAGGTCGTGTTATTGATGTAAAGGAGGATGGAACAGTAAATGTTTCATTACTTCCTCGTAAACAGGATGCAATGGGTGTCGATGCAGAGAAAATTTATGCTTATATGGACCAACGCGGTGGAGCAATGCCGTTTACTGATAAAAGTGACCCCGAAGATATTAAGGAACGATTTAACTTGAGTAAGGCTGCCTTCAAGCGAGCGTTAGGGCATTTAATGAAGCAAGGTAGAGTTTATCAAGAGAATGGATGGACGTATTTTAAAAAGGAATAAATTTCTAATGAAATGATAAAGGAGGATCTTTGAGATCCTCCTTTTATTTTGTTGAAATAATAAATTTTTAATTTTTTTATAAAAGAACGGTTACATAATTGAAAAAGATGAAACAGATTGTCGATACATATAGAGTGAGTTTTTTAGAAAGGCAGTTTTCGTAATCTTTGTTGCTTTTTATTTAGTTGTCGTTTTTGGTTGATTTCCTCGGGCAGTACTCGTTTTCCAGGGGGGGATGTGTGCCTCCTTAAGTGGAACACTTGTTTAACATTAACCTATCCCTCGCATTTTGTAGGGATCTCGTAAGTAAATCCAATCAACCTTTGTATAAATGGTGCAAAAACAACAATCTTTTAGAAAAAAGACTTTAGAAAAGAGGTTTAATAATGAACAGAAAAAGAATCATTCTCCTTTTATTATGTTTAATTTTATCTGTTACAGGCTGTTCCCAGCAGAAGCCTAAAACAAAAGTAGATGACAGAATAAAGATAGGAATCATGCTGTCTGATGTAGGTTTAGGTGACCAATCTTTTAGTGATACCGCATTTAACGGGCTTGTTAAAGCGAGAGATGAGTTAGGAGTTCTTTTTGATTATCGGGAGCTAAACGATACAGGAACATATGAAGAGGGGCTTAAACAATTAGTGAATGAGGGAAATGATATTGTCATTGGGCTTGGATTTAATATTCAGCAAGACCTTGAAAAGGTAGCGAAGCAATTTCCAGAACAGCAATTCGTAATTGTAGATGCAATTTCAGAGCTAGAAAATGTGACTTCAGTTACCTTCAAAGAGGATCAAGGAAGCTACTTAGTTGGTATTGTTGCAGCGTTAACAACAAAAACAAATAAAATCGGGTTTATTGGTGGTGAGGATACACCGCTTATAAATAAATTCGAATCTGGGTTTATTGAAGGGATAAGAGCAGTAAATAATCACATAACAGTTGTTAGTGAATATGCAAATGATTTTGGAAATGAGCAGCTCGGTGCTGAAATAGCAAAAAAAATGATTGATAACAATGTAGATGTCATTTATGGGGTAGCAGGCTTAACAGGAGTTGGGATGTTAAAGGAAGCACAGAGGAGTAAGGTATATGGGATCGGTGTCGATACTGACCAGTATTTTTATGCTGAAGAGGCTGTTGTGACATCAATGTTAAAAAATATCGATGTTGCGATGTATCAACTAGCTGAACAGCTCGTTAAGCAAGGAAAGATTTCAAAGGGACATATAGAGCTAGGTTTAAAGGAAAATGGCGTAGATTTAGCACCTTTAAGAGTAGTGAATTATAGCAAGGAGCAAACCAAGTTAATTGAAAATTATAAAGAGCAGCTAGCAAATCAACAATAGAAGGAAGGATTGGTTATATGACAATTAAGAAAAAGTTACTGATTCAATCATCTACAATTTTAATCGTAGCGATCTTAATCGTTGGTTTTATTATATTTAATATGGTATCAATCCAAGCTTCTAATGAGGAACAGGTACCAACATTATTAAATATTCAAAAACTCCAAGGAGAGCTAAATACAGTAAAGGCAGGCTTAAATAATTACTCGGTCACACCGACTGATGCGCAAAAACAAGAAATTATTACAGCTATTTCCAATAGTGAAAAATTGATTGAAGAAATAGAGCCTCACATTAATGGGGCAAAAAGTGAAAAGACATTAAAGAAGCTTCAAACGAAGTATTCACAATGGAAAGAGGAAACGAATTTATCATTTGAAAGAAAAGATGTTCGTGAAGCAAATCGCCAATCAATTCGGATGAATGGTATCTTGAATGATTTGCATTTGATCAATGAATACGCAAACGAGCAATATACGACTTTACAAGAAAACTTAAAAAATCAAATTTCATTCGTTATTATTTCCTCTGCAATAAGCTGTTTAGTGTTGATCATATTTACGATATTATTATCAACTAAAATGACGAATCGAATTACGAAACCACTAAACAAAATCGCACAAAATGCTGATCAAGTTGCATCTGGTAACCTAGTCGTCGACACAGTTATTTACAATGGGAAGGATGAGCTAGCAGATTTAAATGGTTCATTTACTGAAATGGTCAAACAATTAAAAGGCTTGTTATATACTGTTGAGAATTTAAGTAAAAATGTCGAAGAAACGGCTATTGAATTAGAGGCTGAAAACAAAGGACTTACAGAAATAAGCAATCAAGTTGCTGTATCTATAACGGAAATGTCGATTGGCTCGCAATCAATTTCAAATGATATGCAGGAAGCAGTCACCTTAATTGAACAGATGGATAAAGGGTTTGAAGAAAATGTTATTCTTTCGGAAAAGTCTTATTCTTTTGGAAATGAGGCAGTAAGTGCAATCCAGTCAGGTCAAAGGGCAATTGAACGGCAAAATAAGCTTATGGATGAAAATAGTAAAATCAGTGAATCAATTGTGATCGCAACGAAAAAGTTTACTGATCATACTTCTGAAATAGAAAACATGGCAAAATCAGTAGCTGCAATTGCAGAACAAACGAATCTTTTAGCTCTTAATGCAGCAATAGAAGCAGCACGTGCTGGTGAAGCTGGTAAAGGCTTTGCGGTTGTTGCAGATGAGGTGCGTAAATTAGCAGAGGAATCATCTAAGTCAACGAAACATATTTTTGATATGGTGAATATGATTAAAAATGGTATTGCTGATATTGAGCAATCCGTTAATAATGGAGTAACGATAGTAGAGGAACAACAACAATCTATGACAACTACTACTTCAGCTTTTGATAATATAGGCACGAAGGTTGAAGAAATGATGAAAGGTTTAACAGAACTATTAAAAGGTATTCAACATTCAAAAAAAATGGGAGAACAAGTTCTCGAGAGTGTTGAAAATATTAGCTCTGTAGTAGAAGAGACAGTAGCTGGTAATGAAGAAATATCAGCATCAACGACTGAACAATTAGCCTCATTTGAAAAAATTGTTGATAAGGTTGTAAAGCTAAGAGAATTTACAGATTATTTAAATCAAACATTAGCAAAGTTCCGCTTGAAATAATAGGAAGGACATTGAACGTATTTTAGTTCAATGTCCTTTTTAGATTTGCTCTGATAACTTAGTTGTTTATTTCACTATAGGTGCTCGCATTCTATGGGCAGTCTAGGAGCATCCTTTTGCGTTAGCGCGCATGTCAGGTCTCCCTTTTGGCAGGAGTCCCCACTCCTTACACGCCTATAAACAAAGTGCTAAGAAATCAATTTAACATTGCCTTTGGCTTAAACAACTATTGTATTATAGATGATCAGTTTTTTTAGAATATTGATTCTTTCCCATTTTTCGGTTTTTCTCACGCATCATATTTTTTTCGTGATGCAGTGCATTGTTATCTTTTGCTTTTTTATCATTATCACTAGTGTGTGGCATGATAATGCTCCTTTCAGTATGATATAGAGTTATGATGCCCGTTATTGTTTATCATATGTAAGGAGTTAAGCTTCGTCATTTAGGAAGAAGATAGCCAAAGTACCAGGTCCAGCATGTGCTCCAACAACGGCACCTACATAATTAATGTAAACCTCTTTGGGAGAAAATGCTTCTTCGATCATTGCCTTCATTTCAGTTGCAGCGTCAAAATCATCTCCATGGCTTATAGCAATTGTTTGATTTTGTAAGTTTACTCCACGTTCCTTCATTAGGTCGATTATTCTTCGGAAAACCTTTTTACGACCACGAAGTTTTTCAAGTGGAATTAATTTTCCATCTTCAACATGTAGCAATGGTTTAATATTAAGAAGACCGCCGACAAATGCTGATGCTTTACTAATTCGTCCACCACGTGCTAAATATTCCAAATTATCAACTGTGAAAATATGCTCGATTTTAGGGCAATAGCTTTTCATTGCTTCTTCAATCTCCTCTAATGATAGCCCCTCATTTGAAAGCTTTACTGCATGCATTACAGCAAGCCCATGTCCAAGTGATGCACATTTAGTATCGATAATTGAAAGCTTACTATCTGGATATTCTTCTAGAACTTCATTTCGGATCATTACCGCAGTTTGATATGTCCCAGATAATTCAGATGAAAAGGCAACATATAGACTTGGGATACCCTTTTTGGCAAGCTCCGTAAATGTTTCCTTTATTAAATGTGGAGAAGCCTGTGAAGTTTTGACGATAACACCATTTCGCATTTCATCATAGATTTTTTTAGGCTCAATTTCTTTTTGATCTTGTAGCTGTTTTCCTTTTATATCAACACTTAACGGGAGAAAGGATACGGAATGCTCTTTAAAAAACTGCAATGGTAAATCACATGCACTGTCTGCAATAATGTGTACATTCATATAAACACCTACCTCATTTTATTTGTTTTACTATTTCATTTGATTACATAGGCGAATGTTGTTTTAGATCATTATGAACTATTTTTTGTTCACATAAAATACTTGAATGAAAAAAGTCTTTATTAGTAAGGAATAACCATTGAAAAATGTCTATTTCAGTTTAACACGATCAGGTTAAATTACAATCTTTGTACTCAATTACTTTAAAAAGGGGAACAGATAAAAGTAAGTACTTAGCGATGGAGGTTGTATAACCAAATGGTTAAATCTGAAGTGAAGAAGGTCATAGTTGTACTTATCGGTGCTTTGTTAAATTCAATTGGATTAAATTTATTTCTCATTCCAGCTAATGTATATGCGAGTGGGTTTACAGGGATTTCTCAGCTTCTTTCAAGTGTGCTTGAGCAGTATACACCCTTCTCGATATCAACTGGAGTATTGCTCCTATTATTAAATATTCCTGTAGCAATTTTGGGCTGGATGAAGGTTGGAAGATCGTTTACGATTTATAGTTTTTTCAGTGTTGCTGCAACAACCTTTTTCTTAGGAATTGTTCCACTTGAATCACTTTCAGAGGATATTTTACTTAATGCGGTTTTTGGAGGTGTCATCTCTGCGGTTGGAGTTGGACTGACATTGAAATATGGTGCTTCGACTGGAGGATTAGATATTATTGCGATGATTTTATCTCGAATGAACGATAAGCCTGTAGGGACGTATTTTTTTATTCTTAATGGAATCATTATTTTTACTGCCGGATTATTATACGGATGGGAAAAAGCATTGTATACATTAGTCACCTTATATGTAACGACAAGAGTAATTGACGCGATCCATACTAGACATGTAAAGCATACAGCAATGATTGTATCAAAAAAAGGGGAAGAATTAAAAAAGGCAATTCACTCTAAGCTTGTAAGAGGAATCACAACGATACCAGCAAAGGGCGGATTTACAAATGAAACGAAGGATATGTTAATTATTGTCATCACTCGTTATGAATTGTATGATTTAGAGCGAATTATCAAAGATGTCGATCCTCATGCCTTTACGAATATAATCCAAACTACCGGGATATTCGGGTTCTTTAGAAAAGATTAAGGAAGAGGAGTCCTTATACTCTCATCCAAATATTAGCTGCAAAAATGAGGGAATAGGTATTATCCCTATTCCCTCTAAAATATTATTCAATGCTCTCGATTGTTTGCTGAAATTCCCTAAGCTGGGAACGTTCTGCATTTGTACAGTTCATATAGGCAGACGATAAAGCGTTTTTAGCCTTTTCGATAGCTTCTTGTTTATCACCTTGTATTTCTCCATTTGCTACAGAATTGGCATAGGCAACTAATTGTCTCGCCTGTTGATATAATGGATTGCTCATCTTATATCTCTCCTATTTGCGAAGAACCTATTGCTTGATTAGCACGACGTTCTTCTGCTTCAGACAATGTTGTATGGTAAGGGAACCTCTCATCGTGTTTAGAAACAGTATCTTTGCTTTGTTGGAAAAAACGTTTCGATTTGTTTCGTTTACCCATTGAAAAAGCCCCCCTTAAATATTGTCAAAATGACGTTAATGAAACGTCCCTATTATTTTGTACGAAAACCTAAAGAGTTATAAATGGCAATATGTATCTGAATAATAATGACGGAGGAAATTTTATAATTTCAAAACAGCTTTTAAGTAATGTGCTACACCATCATCCTCATTCGTACCAGTTTCTTTATTTGCAATTGCTTTTAATTGTTGAATCGCATTCCCCATTGCCACACCATGTCCTGCATATTCAAGCATTTCAAAGTCATTATCCTCATCGCCAAATGCAATAATTCGTTCTTGCGGGATTTGGTAGTATTGAGCTATTTTTTTTAGTCCAACGGCTTTATTAATACCTGCGCGAATAATTTCAATCACATGCCAAGGTGCTGCCCATTTTCGGTGATCAACGACCTCTGCATGAACGTTTGACAAGTATGCGCGGATCTTTCCTACTTCCTCCTCAGCTGCATGAATCAAAATGCTTGTCACATCTTCATGAAGGTTTTCACGCAAATCACCGATTTTTATCGTTGGATTTCCCATACTAAAAATATCTAATAATCTTTCGTCATGATAATGAAAATAAACTTCATCAATGACCTCAGCTAACATATTATGTAATTGATGCTTTTCGGCAACCTCTAGAATGTCTTTAACAACATGGAGGTCAAGTGTTGTATGGAAGGTTCCCCAATCATTGTCTTTTGGATGATGAACATAGGCACCATTAAAATTAACAATTGGTGTCGTTAGCTCTAATTCATCATAATACATGGAGCTTGAACGAAAAGGTCTTCCTGTTGCAATACAAACATGATGTCCAGCTGCTTTTGCCTTTTTTATAATATCTTTTGTAAATGGTGAAATTGTTTTATCATCTTTCAGTAAAGTTCCATCTAAATCTAAAGCAATTAGATAAGGGTTGTTGTCCATAATTTCTCCTTTTATACATAATGAATGTAATTGCACTTAAGTAGTAGAAAGCCTAAGTAACAACGAAAGCTTGTGCTCCTCGTGTTTCCTATAAGGATACTTCACCAATTTTAGCGCTAGGAAAGTCGTTTTAGCTTTCCTATTATAGTGTATCTTTTTTCCAAGATTGATGTCTACATGTTACAATAAATTGGTGGCAAAATAGAATGGAGGCGCGTCAATTGGTTACCGTTGAAAAGATATATATTGAAAATATTCCCCTATTACATATTGTAAAACAATCTCTTAAGGGAGAACAAACACCGTTCGTTATGTTTGTCCATGGTTTTATGAGTGTAAAGGAAAAAAACCTTCATTATGCTTATCACTTAGCAGAAAAAGGAATAAGAGTTGTTTTACCAGAAGCTTTATATCATGGTGAAAGAAGTAAGAACTTTGATACATTACAAATGAGTATTAGATTTTGGGAAATCGTTCTGAATGAAATAAAAGAAATTAATACTATTAAACAATATTTTGAAGCTAATGGATTAATCAATCGTGAGCAAATTGGACTTGCCGGAACATCAATGGGTGGAATAACTACGCTCGGTGCACTAACACAGTATGATTGGATTAAGGCAGCGGTAAGTCTTATGGGAAATCCTTGCTATACAGCTTTTTTAAAAACACAGCTCGAGCAATTGGAGAAAAATGGAGTGGAAATTCCTCTAAGTGATGATGAACTTGCTGAGCAAATGAACATGCTTGAACGTTATGATTTGAGCATGCATAAAGAAAAGCTTAAAAATAGACCTTTACTATTTTGGCATGGTGAAAGGGACCTGGAAGTTCCCTTTGCACAAACATATCAATTTTATAAGGAAATTATGCCTTTATATGAACAATCTCCTGAAAAGTTAAGCTTTATTGTTGATCAAAAAGCAGCTCATGTCGTTTCACAAGAAGGAGTAAAAGCATTAGTCGAATGGTTTGAGCGATATTTACATTAATTTAGCAGATGAATTGCAAGCTTCTTTATTGTATGATAAACAGTCAGGTTCATATGCTATAAACATATTTCTTTCTTCTCTACCTTTTCTTTACTATACTTACATTAGATGAACTATCGGAAAGGAGTGATTCACACGATGGATGAATTACTAAAAGAAAATATTTACGGGGCTCTTGAGACAGTGGTCGACCCTGAGATCGGTATTGATATTGTTAATCTTGGGCTTGTATACGATGTGAAAATGGATGATGAAGGCTTAACAGAGGTTACGATGACATTAACATCAATGGGATGTCCTTTAGCTGGAACAATCGTTGACCAGGTAAAGACTGCTCTTAACGATATCCCAGAAGTAAAGGATGTAGAAGTAAACATTGTTTGGAATCCACCTTGGACAAAGGATAAAATGTCAAGAATGGCTAAAATTGCATTAGGTATAAGATAAAAAAGGATGCAGCTGCTTCACTTTTATGGAATTTTCCTAAAGGTGAAGCAGTTTTTTGTTTGGTTTAAGAACCATTTTCCAGCTGGTTAATAATATATAAAGTGCCTAGTTTAAAATTCTTTATAAACAATTAGTTAAGCGATTATATTATTCGGTTCATTCCATTCTTTTAAAAAAAATCATCCATTTTATACAATTGATTGCATATAAATAAGTTCGAATATAAGTATCGGGAGCTAATGAGATCCTTAGCATTTAACGATTTTTTTGAAAAATGAATAAAAATATTATTTATACACTTGATTTTATTTTTATACATATTTATAATTGAGAAATAATTTAGAAAACGAAGATAACTTGAGAAGGTGATTTAGTGAAAGTAGGAATTATCGGGGCTACTGGATATGGTGGAGTTGAATTATATCGTATATTATCAAACCATCCATTTGTGGAAGAGTGTATATTGTATTCATCCTCAGAAATGGATGTCCCATATATTCAATCGTTTCCACATTTAACAGAATTAAGCGACCATACATTAAGGAAAATTGATGTTGAAGAAATTAAAAACAATATAACGGTACTATTTCTTGCTACCCCACCTGGTGTTTCTAGGAGCTTATCACCTCAATTTACTGAATCAAATGTAAAAATCATAGATTTATCAGGGGATTTAAGGTTAAAAGACCGTAATGAATATGAAAAATGGTATAAACGACCATCTGCAGAGGAAGAACTTTTAGAAAAGGCTGTTTATGGGCTTTCTGAATTAAATAAACAGGCTATTAAAGAAGCACAATTTCTTGCAAATCCAGGGTGTTTTCCGACTGCAACAATTTTAGGGTTAGCACCTATTGTGGAAAAAGGGCTAATCAATGAACAATCGATTATTGTTGATGCTAAAACAGGTGTATCTGGTGCTGGTAGAAATGCATCACATGCGACACATTATTCTGAAGTAAATGAAAATGTGAAAATCTATAAAGTACATGAGCATCAGCATATCCCAGAAATTGAACAAATGCTTCATAATTTAAACGAAAAAATCACATATATTTCATTCAATACACATTTGATTCCAATGACACGTGGAATAATGGCGACAATATATACGAGTTTAACAGATTCATATACAACCGAACAATTGCTAGATTTATATAAAGATTATTATCAACATTCACCATTCGTACGAATTCGCAAGCAAAATGAATTTCCAGCAACAAAGGAAGTTTATGGCTCTAATTTTTGCGACATTGGACTGAAAATTGATGAACGAACAGGAAGAGTAACAATCGTATCTGTAATTGATAATTTAATGAAGGGTGCTGCCGGTCAAGCAGTTCAAAACTTCAATATTATGAACGGTTTTGAAGAAACAACTGGGCTTTATTCAGCACCGATATATCCATAATGACAACCAGGGAGGAAAAAGCAGTGTTACAAACGAAGGAAACCTCTACAATTACAAAAATTGAAAATGGATCAGTTATTACACCAAAGGGATTTTCAGCAGATGGTGTACATGCTGGCTTAAGATATTCCAAAAATGATTTAGGTGTCATCTTTAGTGAAGTACCTGCCAATTGTGCAGCTGTATATACACAAAGTCATTTTCAAGCAGCACCATTAATCGTAACTCAAGAAAGTATTGCAAAGGAAGGCATGCTACAGGCGATTGTTGTTAATAGCGCAAATGCGAATGCATGTACAGGTGAACAAGGCTTAAAGGATGCCTACGAAATGCGTGAGCGAAGCGCAAATATCCTCCAAATAGAAAAACACTATGTAGCAGTTGCTTCAACTGGTGTCATCGGAGAGTTTCTAAAAATGGATAAAATTCGAAATGGCATTGATTTATTAAAGCCTGAAGCAACAGAGGAAGCTGCAATCGACTTCCAACAAGCCATTTTAACGACAGATTTAGTTATGAAAGCTTCATGCTATGAAGTTATGATTGATGGGAAAAAGGTAACGATTGGTGGGGCAGCTAAGGGTTCAGGGATGATTCATCCAAACATGGCAACGATGCTTGCTTTTGTTACAACAGACGCAAAAATTGATTCGGAATCGTTACAATCACTATTAAGTGAAACAACAGATAAGACGTATAATCAAATCACGGTTGATGGTGATACTTCTACAAATGATATGGTTGTAGTTATGGCTAACGGTTTAGCTGATAATGAACCATTAACGAAAAACCACCCAGAATGGGAAGCTTTTAAGTCGGCATTTCAAGCAGTTAGTGAGGAATTGGCAAAGCAAATTGCAAAAGATGGTGAAGGTGCAACAAAGCTAATTGAGGTAGAGGTAACGGGAGCGAAAACGAAACAAGAGGCAAATGTTGTCGCGAAGAAAATTGTTGGCTCTAGTCTTGTAAAAACAGCTGTTTATGGAGCGGATGCTAACTGGGGAAGAATCATTTGTGCAGTTGGCTATAGTGAAGCTGCTGTAGAACCTGAAAAAATTGATATTTTCTTAGAGGATCTTTGTTTATTTACGAATAATAGTCCACAGCCTTTCTCAGAGGAAGTCGCAGCAGAATATTTAAAAAGAGACCAAGTGAAAATCCTAGTGAATTTAGGGGTAGGCGAGGAAACCGGTAAGGCATGGGGCTGTGATTTAACATATGATTACGTGAAAATTAACGCAAGCTATCGAACATGAGGGGATTAAAATGTCTAAAACAGTTGTATTAAAATGTGGCGGAAGTACAGTACATCAGTTGTCAGAATCATTTTTTCAAAGTTTACAAGCATTGATGGAAAATAACTGGAATGTCATGATCGTTCACGGTGGCGGCCCAGATATAACAAACATGTTAAAAGCTTTAAAAATTGAGACAGAGTTTTTTAATGGGCAGCGAAAAACAACTGCAGAAGTATTGGAAATTGCTGAGATGGTTCTAGCGGGTAAAATTAATAAGCTTCTAACAAACTTACTGCAACAAAAAGGACTAAATGCGATAGGTCTTTCCGGAAGTGATGGAAGGCTATTACAAGCCGAATATTTAGATAAGGAAAATTTAGGGTTAGTCGGCAAAGTAACAAATGTCCATACAGAAGCTGTTTCATTATTAATGGAAAATGGGTATATACCTGTAGTTGCTCCGCTAGCACGAACTGTGAAGAATGAAACCCTTAATGTTAATGCTGATTTGGCTGCTGCGGCAATCGCTAATGCTGTTGGTGCAGAAAAATTTCTATTTGTTACAGATGTACCGGGAATTTTAAATGAGAACAAACAAGTGATTGCTGAGATTACACCATCTGAAATCAATTCTCTTATTGCTGAGGAAGTGATCACAGGTGGAATGATTCCAAAGGTGCAATCTGCATTAGCAACACTTTCAGATAAGTGTCAAGAGGTTATTATTGCAAGTGGCCAACGAGCAATAATCGAAAATGGATGTTTTACAGGAACGAAAATTGTAAAAGGAATGGAGGTTTCCCAAACATGAGTTATTTATTTCCTACTTATGCTAAATGGAACGTCACAGTTAAAGAAGCAAAAGGTTCATGGGTAACAGACGTTAACGATAAAAAGTATTTAGATTTTGTTTCGGGGATTGCCGTTTGTAATCTTGGGCATGCAAATGAAGATGTTTTAGATTCAGTAAAAGAACAATTGTCAAAATATTGGCATTTATCAAATATGTTTCACCAGCCTATACAAGAGGAAGTTGCAAAGCTTCTCGTTGAAAATAGTGATGGAGAGGCAGTGTTCTTTTGTAATAGTGGTGCAGAAGCAAATGAGGCTGCAATTAAACTTGCAAGAAAGCATACTGGTAAAACAAAAATCGTAACTTTTCTCAAGTCGTTCCATGGAAGAACCTTTGCTACAATGTCAGCTACAGGTCAAGAAAAAATTCATAATGGCTTTGGTCCATTACTAGAAACGTTTACCTATTTACCATACAATCAGCTTGAACCGCTTGATGAGTTACAGGACGATGTAGCAGCAATTATGCTGGAGGTAGTCCAAGGTGAAGGTGGAGTTATACCGGCACATAACGATTTCATTGAAAAGATAAAGGAAACATGTGACCGAATTGGAGCTCTTTTAATTATTGATGAAGTTCAAACTGGAATTGGAAGAACCGGAAAACCATTTGCTTACCAACATTTTAATCTTTCTCCTGATATCGTAACATCTGCCAAAGGTCTTGGAAGTGGTTTACCTGTTGGTGCAATGATTGGTAAGAAAGAGTTAATTAAATCGTTTCAAGCAGGAAGTCATGGCTCTACGTTTGGAGGAAATCCGATAGCAATGGCATCTGCAAAAGCAACTTTAACAAAAATCTTTAATAAGGAATTTTTAGCTAGTGTTGAAGAAAAAACTAAGTATTTAATAAGTAAATTAAACCAAGAAATTGGTGAACATCCTTTTGTAAATGAAATCCGTGGAAAAGGCTTACTAATTGGAATTGAATGTAATGAACAAACTAGCTCATTGATTGTTCAATTAAGAGAAAATAACCTTCTAACGATCGGTGCAGGTCCTGAGGTCATTCGTCTTCTGCCACCATTAAATGTTTCCGTTGAAGAGTTAGATTTGGCTGTTGAGATTATTGCAAAAACTTTTGCAGCTGTAAATCAATCCGTAACTGCTCAATAAGGTTGAGCATTTTTTAAACAAAACGTTGAATAAAAATACTCAACTTCTAATATTTATCCAATACAATAGTAGTATGGTGTAAATAGCCGGTCTACTAACAAAAGGAACAATAGACAAACGAGGTGTAAACAGATGAAAGGATATCTCCATCTTGAGGATGGTTCAGTATATGCTGGTGAATTAGAGAACGGGTCACCAGAGGATATAAACGGCGAAATTGTTTTCTTTACTGGAATGACGGGGTATCAGGAAGTTCTAACTGATCCTTCATATAAAAATCAAATTGTAGTATTCACTTATCCTTTAATTGGTAACTACGGGATTAATTTTAGTGATGACGAGAGTAAGAAGCCACAAGTTAAGGCAGTGGTAATGTATGAATGCACAAAAAATTATTCTCATTATGAAGCAAAGCACAGTATTAAGGATTACTTGCAAAAGTGGAATATACCGATCATCTACCATATAGATACACGTTCAGTTGTTAAAAAAATTCGCCATCAAGGCTCAATGGCAGCAACCATCTCCATGAGTGCAAAGATGGAAGAGCATCCATGTGCAATTTTTGAGGATGGTGTTTTTGAAGTAACATCAACATCGATGGAAACGTATGGTGAAGGAAATACGCATATTGCATTAATAGATTTTGGTTACAAAAAATCAATTGTCACGGCATTAGTAGAACGTGGCTGTAAAGTAACGACAGTCCCATTTAAAATGATCGATAAAATAAAGGATATGAAGCCAGATGGTGTCCTCTTATCGAATGGACCAGGGGATCCAGAAAAGCTATCAGATTATTTCTCTACAATTAAACAAATTGTTTCTTCTTATCCAACATTAGGGATATGTCTTGGACATCAGTTGATTGCCCTATCCTTTGGAGCAAAAACGAAAAAGCTGCTTTTCGGACATCGTGGTGCAAACCAGCCTGTATTTGATGAGAAAACAAAAAGAGTATTTATGACATCGCAAAATCACAGCTATGTTGTTATTGGTGACAGTTTAAAAGAAACGGATTTGACAGTCCGCTTTTATCATATAAATGATGAATCTATAGAAGGGCTTACACATCCTACATTACCAATCGTAACGGCTCAATTTCATCCAGAAGCACATCCAGGTCCATCTGATAGTGAATGGATATTTGATGAATTTTTAGATCTAGTTACAGCTGTAAAAGGAGATATACTTTATGTCTAAAAACCAATCAATTAAGAAAATCGTTGTAATCGGTTCAGGTCCAATTATTATTGGGCAGGCTGCAGAATTCGATTATGCTGGTACACAAGGTTGTTTAGCCTTAAAGGAAGAAGGCTATCAAGTTGTATTAGTAAATAACAATCCTGCTACAATTATGACTGATGAAGAATTTTCAGATGTCCTCTATTTTGAACCACTAACAATTGAAAGCTTAACTAAAATTATTGAAAAGGAAAGACCAGATGGATTGCTTGCATCTCTAGGTGGGCAAACAGGACTTAACCTCGCAATGGAGCTTCATGAAGCGGGTGTGTTAGAGAAATATAATGTGCAATTACTAGGTACATCGATTGAATCAATTCGTAAAGGAGAAGACCGTAACGAGTTCAGACAATTGATGTATGATTTAAATGAACCAATTCCTGAAAGTGCGATCGTTACGACATTAGATGAAGCACTCGACTTTTCAAGTAAAATAGGCTTTCCAATTATTATTCGTCCAGCCTATACACTTGGTGGCAAAGGTGGCGGAATCGCAGCTAATAAAGATGAGTTTGTTAAGCTTGTGAAAAGTGGCCTACAAGCAAGTCCGATTACACAATGCTTAATTGAAAAGAGCATTGCCGGCTTTAAAGAAGTCGAATATGAAATGATACGCGACCATAAAGGCACATGTATCGCTGTATGTAATATGGAGAATATTGATCCAGTAGGTGTTCATACAGGAGATTCTATCGTTGTCGCTCCATCGCAAACATTGACAGACCAAGATTACCATATGTTAAGAAGTGCAGCAGTGAAAATTGTCTCAGCACTTGGTGTAGTCGGTGGATGTAACATTCAACTTGCTTTAGATCCGTTAAGCAAGCAGTATTATGTCATTGAAGTAAATCCACGGGTCAGCAGATCGTCTGCTCTAGCATCAAAGGCTACTGGTTATCCAATTGCAAAAATCGCTGCTAAATTAGCTGTCGGCTACACGTTAGAAGAACTGAAAAACCCATTAACGATGAGTACGTACGCTAGCTTTGAACCTGCTCTTGATTATGTTGTCGTTAAATTTCCAAGATGGCCATTTGACAAGTTTAACAAAGCGGATCGTAAGCTTGGAACAAAAATGAAAGCAACTGGTGAAGTTATGGCAATCGAGAGAAATTTAGAGGCTGCCTTGCAGAAGGCTTGTGATTCTCTTGAACTCGATAATATTGGAACTCATTTACCAGAGCTTGAAAAAATGTCAACTGAAGATTTAGTAGATTTAATGATTAAAACAGACGACCGTCGTTTTTTTGCTGTAATGGAATTAATTCGACGCGATTTTGCTATTGAAGAAATTCATCGTTTGACAAAAATGGATCATTATTTTCTTTCTTGCTTTAAGCACATTGTTGAACTTGAAAAACAATTGAAGCAAAAGGACTTAACAACAATGGAACCAAATTACCTTGCAACGCTTAAAGAAAAGGGATTTTCAGATCGTACGATTGCGACATTGCTTAATGCGGATGAATTAGAAGTAAGAGAGTTAAGAAAGTCGTTTCAAATTAAAGCATCATATAAATATGTAGATACTTGTGCAGCAGAGTTTGAAGCACGGACAAATTATTTTTATTCAACTTACTTTGGAGAAAATGAACAGCCGGAGTCATCGACTAAGAAAAAGATTCTTATTATCGGATCGGGACCAATTCGGATTGGTCAAGGAATCGAATTTGACTATAGCGCTGTTCATGGGATAAAGGCTTTAAAACAGCTTGGCTTTGAAGCAATCATGATAAATAACAATCCGGAAACTGTAAGTACTGATTTTGAAACAGCTGACCGGTTATATTTTGAACCGATTACGCTTGAACATGTTTTAAATATTGTTGAATCTGAAAAGATTGATTCCGTTATCGTTCAATACGGTGGGCAAACAGCGATAAATCTTGCTGAAAAATTAGAGTCTGCTGGTGTTCCTTTATTAGGTACAGATACTGAAACGTTAGATTGGCTAGAGGATCGGGATAAATTTTATCAATTATTAGACGAACTTTCGATTCCTCATGCTGTAGGGTTAACGGCAAATCATGCGCAAGAGGCGATAAATGGTGCAAACGAAATTGGCTATCCTATTTTGTTAAGACCATCATACGTTATCGGTGGAAAAGGTATGGTTGTCGTTCACAATGAAGAGACTCTAACAACTCTTCTGTCAGAAAGTACAAATATGATTTATCCTATTTTAATTGATCAATTTGTGCAAGGATTAGAGGGTGAAATTGACCTTATTTCAGATGGGGTAGAGGCGTTTATTCCAACATATATTGAGCATGTTGAGCCAGCAGGAGTACATTCAGGTGACAGCTTAGCGATACTTCCATCGCAAAACCTATCGGACGAAAACAAAAGAGTTATTGCAGAATATGCTAATGCCTTAGTGAAAAAGCTAAATTACCGAGGCATTATGAACATTCAATTTTTAATAAAAGAGCAGCAAATATATATATTAGAAGTGAATCCACGTGCAAGTCGGACAGCGCCAATAATTAGTAAGGTTACGGGAACTCCGGTAATTAAGCATGCAACACATTTATTGTGTGGGAAAAAACTAAGCGAATTATCAATTCAAATTTCTGAAGCAGATGATTGGGTTGCTGTGAAATACCCTGTATTCTCAAGCCATGCGCTTCACGATGTTGATATTACGCTCGGACCTGAAATGAAAGCTACTGGAGAAGGAATGTGTGTCGGGCAATCTGTTAAGAGTGTTTACAAAAAAATCTTTGTTAAAGATTTAGAATCAATTAAATCTGTATTCTTTGATGTAGAAGATGAAACAGCGCTTCAAGAAACAAGGCTTGCTGGTCTTCACCCATTAACAAATAATTTTGAGGAGTGGGTTGAAGGAGAAAAGGGAATCTTTGTTTCACTTAAAGACAATGAGGATGGGAAATTAAAACGACAACAAGCATTAGAAAAGGGTATGATATTATTTACAAATCTTACGACGTATTATGCAAGTCTTCAGGCTCTGACAGCTTCCGATGATAGCATATTGTCCATGCAACAGCTGACAAAACGTGTGAAGGCTTAAAGAAGGTTTAATAAGGGATGAGGTCGTTTAGTGAGCAGTGCTTGTCCCTTAATAAACAGTTCCAATTATTAAGGATATCATTTAACAGAGGAACGCCTCTTTCTCTATATGACAAAGGAAGTGTATAACAAATGAGTAACGTGAAACTTAAAGAGAAAAAAACTGTAGCTAAAAGAGATTTTTTAACACTATTAGATTATAGCAAAGAAGAAATTCTTTATTTCATTGAAGAAGCATTTAAGCTTGAAGAGAATCCAATTCAGCCGCTACTTAAAGGAAAAACATTAGCGATGATTTTTGAGAAATCATCAACAAGAACACGTGTATCATTTGAAACGGGAATGCTGCAATTAGGGGGGCATGCACTTTTCCTAAGTAGTCAGGATCTTCAATTAGGTAGAGGAGAGCCTATTTCTGATACAGCAAAGGTACTATCTGGTTATGTTGACGGTATTATGATTCGGACATTCGGTCATGACAAAATTGAGGAATTAGCTAAGCATGCTACGATTCCCGTAATTAATGGATTAACAGATTTATTTCACCCTTGTCAGGCTCTCGCAGATTTAAAAACAATTTATCGATTAAAAGGAAAGTTTGAAGGGGTAAAAACAGCTTACTTAGGTGATGGAAACAATGTCGCACATTCCTTAATGATTGCTGCAGCCAAAGTAGGCATGGACTTTTCGATTGGCTGTCCAAAAGGGTATGAACCTGAGCAATGGGTTGTAGAAGAGGCATTAAAAATTGCAAAGGAAACTGGTGCAACGATTTCGATTGTAAATGATCCAATTGAGGCTGTTAAGGATGCTGATATTCTTTATACCGATGTTTGGGCAAGCATGGGACAAGAAAGTGAACAGCAAGAACGTATCATTGCTTTTAAAGGATATCAAGTGAATGATGAATTAGTTAAACACGCAAAGTCAGACTATCATTTCCTCCATTGCTTACCAGCGCATCGGGAAGAGGAAGTTACCGCATCGATTATTGATGGAGAGCATTCGGCTGTATTTGAACAGGCTGAAAATCGATTGCATGTGCAGAAGGCATTATTAAAAGAATTATTATCGTAATGAAGAGGTGGAATCAATCATAGTGTTGATTCTACCTTTTTTTGGCTTGAACGAACATGCAACATGAAATAGGTGTGACTGGTAATACTAATGAAAGCAAGAGAGGAGGGATAGTATGGGTCAACAACATCGATTTAGAGCTGGTCAAAAGGCTCCTAATAATGGAATTTATGTAGAGATTGGCGAAACGGGTGATCCTGTGACAAATCCAGGACAGGTAAAACTAAAAGCAGGTGACCGTTTTCCGGAAACAGCAAATCATAATCGTCAATGGACATATAAACGTAAGCCTTAAAATAAATGGATTAAAGCTGAAAAAAACCCTACAGGTTAGTAGGGTTTTTTTCAGTCTGAATATCAATTAATGATGTTCATGATTTGCAACTGGATCGTTAGGGATCACTTCTGCAATAATAAAGATGATAACGATTGCAATGACAGCTAATATGCTTGAAGAAGCGAAGTCATAGTGACCACCTGTCATTGCGTTAACAACATATGATGCCATATGTATTAAGAGGAAACTCCAAAAGAATGTCCAAAAGAAACGCATTGCATTCACCCCATTTTCCAAACGAGTACTAAGTATATACTATCATAATTTAAATTGAAAGAAAATGAACCTTTATAAAAAATCTACACAACCTTTTCAATACAAGTTATGTTTGACTATATTTATCCTTTTAGTGATAGCGTCCCATTCTTTTTACTAACGTATACATACATTATAAATAAGGAAAAAGAATAAAATGGTTTCACAATCCTTTTTCAACCTTGGGAATTTAAATCGAGCAAGTTTTGAGAGCAATTAACGAAACAAATGAACAGTTTGGCTTTGTTACACCTGGCTGCTTAAATCCACTACAGACATTTTCAATCTAAATGTGATTCCAATGATTCGCGCATCAAAGTTTAAGTCTTACGAATTACACTCGAGATCAATAAATTGCACTTATCTCAATCGCTTTTTTAGCATAGCTAACAAGCTAACATTTAAATAGAAGAAAATGACATTTTCAATTTTAATGAAAGAAGAGAAAGGTGGTGGGCAAGTGATTACGGAGCGCTTTTTTCAAATCGAAACAGAATGGAATGTTGTTCATTTACCATATAGGCCAAATGGATTTGGTGTATTAATACTCGGAGATCGCACGGATTTTGTTGATGAACAAACGAGCTTTTGGCATCAGCACTATGGCAGACATCAGCTTATAGCTGATTTAATGAACAAAGGATATACGTTATTTCAATCGAATTTATATGGAAGCAATTGGGGAAGTCCCCGTGCTGTCACGATGGCAAAGCATCTCTATCATTTAATAATGAAAAAAGAAATACTAAATCAAAAAATTCATATATTATCTGAAGGAATGGGGGCTTTAACAGCATTACAGCTAATGGATATAATGTCTGATAATATACGTTCAGTGGCAATGATGAATCCTTGCCTAGACCTCCCAGCGCATCTAGATAGAGAAAAAGAGCATAAATTATTCTATAAGCAATTGGTGAAGGAAATTGCAGCTGCATATGAAACAGAGGAAAAGAGAGTTCCTTCATTAAATCTTCCATCAATGTATAGTTCCACATCGACAAAGCCGGTTCGGATATGGCAAAGAATGAATCATACTATATATGAAGCAAAAACTCATTGTAAAAAGTATGAGCTTTTAAGAAGTAAATTAGGAAGTCCTATTCAACTCATTTATCACATTGGAGATAATCCATATCGGATTAATCAATCAATTATAAAATTTTATCAAGAAAACGAAAAAGAATTATAAATTTAAAAATTTATATTATGCTAATTAATTACAAAAAAGCTCTAGGGCTTCTTTAGATAGTAATCACCGTTAATCTGGGCAGTTGCTCATTTAATACGGTGATTTTTTGTGTTTAAAGCTCAACTCACATCATTACTTTCAACTTATATTTTTTACGTCTTATGCATAGAATCCAATATCTGTTTATTAAGGAGAGAAGAGCATGGATAAGCATGTACTTGTTTTTGGTGCACATACATTTCTAGGATTTTCATTATGTGAAAAGTTTGTAAATGAAGGTATTGAAGTGGAAGCGGAATTACTGGAAGTGAAAAATGACCTTCATAAAAATTTACTTGAAGAGCGTCTATTTATGGTTGGCAGGAATGCTCTGTTCCACATGAGAAATAGGGAAGAGAGCTTAAATTTAGAATTTGTTGATTTGATTATTTATTGCTGTGATGATAGCAAGGATAGAGAATTACTTGCCCAAGATCGAGAGCAAATTAAATATGCAGTGGAAATGTCAAAAGCTTTACAAGTGCCACTTGTTTTTATTTCGACCTATAGTTCAAATGTTGAAAAACAAAAGCATAGGAAGCATTGTGAGCAATATTTTTTAGCGAAGCTCGATAAAGTTACAATTCTTAAGCTTCCTTTTGTATATGGACCGTTTCAATCGATAGTAACAAACGGTTCAAAATATGTGTTAGAAGAAAGAAATTTTCTTATTTTTATCAAGGATGCTGTTGAAGCGATATATAAGCTACTAGAAAATATTCATCATGGGAAAACCTATTATATCCTTTGTGAAGGTGATAAACAGAAAGGAAAAGAACGATATTACAATCCTAACTGTGAAGAAGAAGAGTTTGATATAGTGGTGATTGAAAAGCCAATTAGCTTAAGGGAAGGCTTAAAGAAATTGACAGACTTTAATGAGAAATATAAACATCTTATAGAGGAGAAAGATTGATTATGCTTGTGCTTAGAAAGAGGTAAAGGCTAAAATATAAGCATTACAAATTAATATGAAAGGGGGTTGACCATGTACAAAAAGATTGGTTTTGTTCTTATTATATGTATTTTTCTTTTTAGTTGTGGACAACCTACTGCATCAGGGAAGCTTCAAAATGTCGGCTTGCTTGTCCCGGAAACGATTGATGATCAAGTTTGGGGAATGAATGGATACAAAGGTCTATTGAAAATTCAATCACAACTCAAAGTTGATGTCTTTTATAAGGAAGGGATGACAGAAGAAGTAGCTATCCGTAATGCAATTGACGAGTTTCAAGCACAGGATGTAAACCTAATATTTGGGCATGGAAATGAATATATTACTATTTTTAATAAGATTGCAAAGGAATACCCAAATATTCATTTTGTTCTTTTTAATGGGAATGTTGATGGTGATAACTTAACAAGTCTAAATTTTAATTCCCATGCAATGGGATTTTTCGGTGGGATGGTTGCCGGAGAAATGACTAAATCAGGAAGGGTTGGCGTTCTCGCTGCATTTGAGTGGCAGCCTGAAATTAATGGCTTTTATGAAGGGGCATCTTTTCAAAATGACCATGTACATGTTGATATAAGATATGTACAAGATTGGAATGATAGTGAAAAGGCGATGCCACTCCTAGAAGAAATGATAAGTGCAGGAACAGATATTATATATGTTGCCGGTGATGGCTACAATGTATCTGTAATTGAAAGGCTTAAGGAAGAAGGATTGTTTGCGATTGGATTTGTTTCAGACCAATCTGATCTAGGGAAGACAACGGTTTTAACTAGTACGGTTCAGCATATTGATACCTTGTATGAGCTTGTTGCTTCTCAATTTAATGATGGCAAATTAGAAAGTGGAGAGCTTTATTACGATTTTCAGGATGGAGTCATTACAATGGGGAATTTTAGTCCTCTAGTTGATGAGGATTTCCAATTAAAGCTTGAAAAGGATATAGAAGAGTATAAGAAGAGCGGACAGCTACCGAATCAGCTATAAATATACTATAATTTATAATACCCTATAAAGGTACATAATCTAATTTATCAAGGAGTGAAGAAGATGGAACAACATCCGAAAGCAATGGAGTTTATGCAAATTGCGATGAAGTACTTACCAGAGGCAAAGCAAAAATTAGAGGAATCAGGAATTGAACTTTCACTGGAAACCATTCAACCTATGATGGAGCTTTTTACTAAAGTCATGGGTGAAGCTTATGATTTAGGTAAGCAAGAAGCGAAATAAGAGGCTGCATAGCGCAGTCTCTTTATATTTTCTTTTTAATATAATCAATAATTGGGGAAAACTCTTTTAGGACAGGCTTAAGCTTGTCAATCGAGTTCATAATATCGCCAATTTGCTCCATTATAGTAAAATAATTTGCGTCGTCACCTACTGTGTTTTCAGGCTTTATTTCATGTTCTTTCCGTTCCATATTTGGACGTCTGCCAAACATTAGCTCTGTAAAGCGATCAACTTTTTGATCCTGTTCTTTTTGTTCGATATGCTGTTCCTTTTCTTCAATTTGCTCTTCTTTCTTCACTGACTCTTCAAATTCCATTAATATCACTCCATTACAAATCATTTCCATTGATACTAATACTTTATGTTAAGAAAATATACATGTTCTAGTCAGTTGTACATTCGACGACAATGAATGCTCGGAATGGGTAAAACTCCTGTATTTTGCTAAGAAAGATACTGATATAGAAATATAATGATTGAAAATAAAATCTGAATAAGATAAAATTAGTACCAAGTCATAATGATTGGTATAAAATAGACTCCTTTTTTTGGGGTTAAACTAGTCAATGAATCATACCTATTTGTAAAGGGGTTGTACATATGAACGCAGGCATCATTGGAATGGGACGATTCGTTCCCGAAAAAGTTGTAACTAATACTGATTTAGAAAAAATAATGGATACGTCCGATGAATGGATACGTACAAGAACTGGAATTGAGGAAAGAAGAATAGCGGATGATTCAACGAAAACCTCCGATATGGCATTTTATGCAGCTGAAGAAGCGATAAAAAATGCTGGAATATCTGCAGAGGATATTGATTTGATTCTTGTTTCTACTGTTACACCTGACCAACCTTTCCCAACAGTTGCTTGTATGCTACAGGAAAGATTAGGTGCTAAAAAGGCAGCGGCGATGGATATAAGTGCAGCATGTGCAGGCTTTATGTATGGAATGATAACGGCAAAGCAGTTTATTGAGTCCGGAGCTTATAAATATGTATTAATCGTAGGAGCGGAAAAGCTATCAGCAATAACTGATTGGAATGATCGGAATACTGCAGTTCTATTTGGTGACGGTGCCGGAGCCGCTATTATGGGACCTGTAAGTGAAGGAAAAGGCATTTTGTCGTTCGAACTTGGTGCAGATGGAACAGGTGGAAAGCATTTATATCAAGATGAATACATCATCATGAATGGAAGAGAAGTTTTTAAATTTGCTGTTCGACAAATGGGTGAATCAAGCGAAAATGTTATAAAAAAAGCAGGATTAAGTACGGAGGATGTTGACTTACTTATTCCACATCAAGCAAATATCCGAATAATGGAGGCTTCTAGAGAGCGTCTAAATCTACCGGTCGAAAAAATGTCTAAGACTGTTCATAAATACGGAAACACATCTGCAGCATCGATTCCAATTTCGTTAGTAGAGGAAATTGAAGCTGGTAAAGTAAAAGATGGTGACGTAATCGTAATGGTAGGATTTGGTGGCGGATTAACATGGGGTGCAATTGCACTTCGATGGGGTCGTTAAAGTAAACAATAGATATTTAATATAGATTAAAAAACTTAAGTGAGGTGCTATCAATGGAAAAGAAGCGAGTAGTCGTAACGGGATTAGGTGCTGTAACTCCAATCGGTAATGATGTTCAAACAAGTTGGGAAAATGCGATAAAAGGTGTTTCCGGGATTGGACCAATTACACGTGTAAATGCTGAAAATTATCAAGCAAAGGTTGCAGCAGAATTAAAGGACTTTGATATTGAACAATTTATGGATAAAAAAGCTGCGAGAAAAATGGATCGATTCACACAGTATGCTGTTGCAGCCTCAATGATGGCTGTAAAGGATGCAAATTTGGAAATTACAGATGAAATCGCACCGCGTGTAGGTGTTTGGATTGGCTCTGGTATTGGTGGAATGGAAACCTTTGAGGAACAATACAAAATTTTATTAGAAAAGGGACCACGTCGTGTTAGTCCGTTCTTTGTTCCAATGCTTATTCCTGATATGGCAACTGGACAGGTATCAATTGCCTTAGGGGCAAAAGGTTTTAATTCCTGTACAGTAACAGCATGTGCAACTGGAACGAATTCAATCGGTGATGCATTTCGAGTTATCGAACGTGGAGAAGCAGATGTAATGGTTACAGGTGGTGCAGAGGCTCCACTTACCGAAATGTCATTTGCTGGATTTACTGCAAATAAAGCATTATCAACAAATACTGATCCAAATACAGCTAGCAGACCTTTTGATAAAGACCGTGATGGATTTGTTATGGGTGAAGGGGCAGGAATCATTGTTCTCGAGGAATTAGAGCATGCATTAGCACGTGGCGCTAACATCTATGCTGAAATTGTCGGCTATGGTGCAACTGGTGATGCTTATCATATAACTGCACCTGCGCCAAATGGTGAAGGTGGTGCTCGCGCGATGCGTTCAGCAATTGAAGGTAGCGGCTTGGATGCAACAGATATTGATTATATTAATGCGCATGGTACAAGTACACAATACAACGATAAATTTGAAACACTTGCAATTAAAGAAGTGTTTGGTGACCATGCATATAAGCTTGCAATTAGCTCAACAAAATCAATGACAGGCCATTTACTTGGTGCGGCAGGTGGAGTTGAAGCGATTTTTAGTATTCTTACAATAAAAAATGGTATTATTCCACCAACAATTAATTATACAACTCCAGATCCTGATTGTGATTTAGATTATGTACCAAATGAAGCTAGAAAACAGGAAGTAAAGGCTGTTTTAAGTAATTCATTAGGCTTTGGCGGTCATAACGCTACGATTATATTCAAAAAATATGAATAAATGCTTCAGACCTGAGTAGGTTTACTCAGGTTCTTTTTATTAGACGCTTTAAACATGTTTGGGGTGTTTTGTTGTAGGAATATGCTTATCCAGGAGTCTCCTTCAAATTAACAACGGATTAAAATCGTTAACGGGAAGTACCGTTTCTTAACTCAGCTTTGGCCATATGTATCCCTCTTTAATTATTCAACATATAGTGAGAGAGGGGGGATGGATCATGACGATTATGAATACTGTTAAATGGCTAAAGGAGATTTCTGATCTTAAAGAGGTTTATTCTTTATTAAAACCATATTTTCACGGATTAAATGAGCGGGAAATCAAAAAACAGCTTCAAGCATATGGGATGTACAAACATGGAGATAACTTAAAGAAATGGATAAATCACACTGAGAAAAATAACATCTTTTCATTTCTGAAACAAGAAGAAAAAATGCTAAAGGATAAATGGAATGGACCTAATATTCCAATTTTTATTTTTCCGTGTGATGAACATAATCGTAAAATTGCTTCTGAATACAATGGTCGTGCAGGAGTCGCCTTTAATAATAAATTGTTCTTATTTCTCTCTTCAGATATAAGCAAAAGGGACATAAAACCGTTGTTAATTCATGAATATCATCATGTATGTAGGTTAGCTGCGATTGATAAAAACGAAAAAGACTTTACATTATTAGATACGATTATTTTAGAAGGCATGGCTGAAAATGCTGTACGTGAAGAACTTGGAGAGGAAGCGACATCCTCCTGGTCTAAACGGTACAATGAAGCACAATGCTCCACCTTCTATAAAAACATCATCAAGCCAAATCAGAATGTATCAAGGGAAAACCCGAAATATACACAATTGCTTTATGGAACTGGTTTTTATCCGAATATGGTTGGCTATAGTGTAGGATTCTATTTAGTTAAAAAGTATATGGATGTTACCGGAAAAAGCATAAAAGAAATATTCTCCTTACCAGCCTCTGTATTAGTAGAAGAAAAATGAAAATGAAGAGCAAAACTGACTATGCATTATCTGCATTTGATGGAATAATTTCTCTGTTTTTTGCCTATACTGTTTGACAAATGGTATTGAAGTGAGGGGTAAAAAAATGTTATTTCTTCATGATGTTTGGGTAAATTGGTTTGAAGGTGAAGAGAACGGATACAACGTCTGTCATTTTCATGAGTGGAGAAAGGATGACAGTGTTGAGCTTCTCGATCAGGTTCCCCTATTAAAGGTTAATTCCCTTCTATTTGACTACATTGAAAATAATCTGGCGGAATTACCACCTGGTCTTTTAAAGGATGTTTTTCAAAAAGCGTATATTAGAAAAAATCATGAACGTATTCAACTAGATTACTGCTTTGTTATAACAGATGGGATCGGTATATTAGCAGTTGATACAATTGGATATACGATTCCAATTCGAAAAAGTAGGATTATTCCTAGGCAAGAACAGTTAGTATTTGAAATGATAAAGGATGTTGAAGAAGAATCCTATTCAGCAGAAGCTATGAAAGAGGGATTGGCAGAAAAGGAATATCATATCCTTTCATTAGCTCCTGAACACGTTCGCGGCTTAACTAGAAAAGAAAGACAATTAAAACAGCTATTATTTATGGCTCTTGATCAATTGCAAAGTACAAAAAATGCAGCAGAAGTAAAATATTGGTATACAGAATGGAATCCTACAAAGTATCATGAGATTCAGGAAAGTGAATTTGATGAAGTCTGGCAGAAGCTCTATGAGGAAACATTAGAGGGATGGTCTAATAAGCATGTACATTTATGTGAACGTCTAATAAAAGGACAACCCTTTTTTGAAAAGCTATGGGATATGGAGCACGAATCAAAAGTAAATTAATCAGTCGTTACATAAATGGAAAACGATGTGTACTTTTTAACGGTACACATCGTTTTTTATAGAACTTTGTTTTCCTGAAATGTAAAACCAAATGAAAGTCAATGTAGCAAAATAATTTAAATATTTGAGCCGATTTGTCGGAAGTATAGCATGAGTTTCCTCTTTCTTACTTTCGTTTTCTTCCTAGACCCATTGCATTCTCCATTTTTTTAACCATTTTACTCGCTACGACATTAGCCTTTTCGGCTCCCTTATCTAAGATTTCATCCAATATACTTGATTCCATAAGTTCATTGTATTTCTCTTGGATAGGGGCTAATGTTTGAATGATAACTTCTGCGACATCACCTTTGAATTCACCATAGCCTTTACCTTCGTATTTCGCCTCAATATCTTCAATGGATAGATTAGCAAGATTTGAATAGATAGATAGTAGGTTTGATATTCCTGGTTTATTTTCTTTATCATACTTGACGATTCCCTCAGAATCGGTAACCGCACTTTTAACCTTTTTCTCGATTTGTTTCGGTTCGTCCAGCAGCGTAATAAATGCTTTTTGATTTGGATCAGATTTGCTCATTTTCTTTGTCGGTTCCACTAAAGACATAATTCGTGCGCCTACTTTTGGCATTCTTACTTCAGGTATAGTAAAGATGTCATTATACTTTTTGTTAAAGCGTTCTGCTAAATCTCTCGTTATTTCCAAATGCTGTTTTTGATCTTCTCCTACAGGTACAAGATCAGTTTGATAGAGAAGAATATCTGCTGCCATCAATGGTGGATATGTAAGAAGTCCAGCTGAAACTGCCTCCTTACCTTTTGACTTATCTTTAAATTGTGTCATTCTTTCAAGCTCACCTATATAGGAAAGACATTGTAGCATCCATCCAGCTTGGGCATGTGCTGGTACTTCAGATTGAATAAATAATGTCGCCTTTTCAGGATCAATTCCTACTGCTAAATATAATGCAGCTAGACTACGAATATTTTTACGTAATGCTAATCGGTCTTGCGGAACTGTAATCGCATGCTGGTCAACGACACAAAAATAACAGTTATAATCATCTTGAAGCTCTACAAATTGCTTTAATGCTCCAATATAATTACCTAATGTTACTGATCCGCTTGGTTGTATTCCAGAAAAAATCGTTTTCTTCATTCTATTTACCTCCAAATTAAATTTGTCCATATAAAAAGGCCCACTCGTACCCACTGTTAGGGACGATGGACCGCGGTGCCACCCTACTTATTTCTATAAAAAGAAAATCACTCAAATCTTTAACGCAAGATAAACGTCTGTACATACTATAATTTCAATACAGATGCTCGAAAGTCCATTCCATATTCTCCAATACCTGTTCACAGCTTCCACAGGCTCTCTGAAAATGAAAGTAATATGTACTACTCTTTGTCATCGCTCACTATTTTTTTCTAATTATAAAAAACGTTGCTGCATTTTGCAAATTGTTTTTATTGTGTTATTTCCGATATTCAACAATACATCCTTAATTATAATAGATAAAAAGCGCAATAAGCATGATGACAGCCATCAGAATTCCATTAAATAGGAAGAGTGAGTGATCAAATTGAATTAGTTTAGAAACAGGAGGGATTTCATCAACTTCCTTTTTGGAAAGCTCCTTCCCTTTTGAAACAAACATTCTTCTAAAACCATATGTAAAAGCATCAAAAAAACCACTTTTCACTGTAATTAATAACAGTGAAACAAAAAGAAAAAATGCACAAATAATAAAAGAAGTATTGATAAAAAGGAATAAAGTTAATTTATGGTAAATTATAAGGGGAAGTAAAATTGCAGCGATTAAAGACATAATAAATAGTGTAAACAACTTTCGTATCAATTTATATCATTCCTTTAAGAGATTGTATAAATATTATATCAGATGAAGAAGAAAGCTTAAACTAGGCGTAAATTACTATCCTAGTAGTATTTATTGTTAGAATCTTCACAATATTCATGATTAATTTATTGATGAAACTAAGTTATGAATGGCTGATCTTGTAAGATAATGTAACCATTTACGATTCAACGTTTTAAAGCGTTTATCCAGTTTAGTGTTAAATAATAGAAGATTTTCTGAAAATTTCACATAGGTCTTTTTTACTATTTTTTCGGTTGAATTACTTATTATTATTGAATGTGCATAAGGTTTATTGAAAAAATAAATGCACAATTGTTTGAATACTTGTATAATAATCTCTATACTAAAAACTTAAAGAATAAAGGGAGGTCAAATTTATGAAAAAGTCGAAATTTTTTCTACTTTTAGCATTAACACTTGTGCTAAGTTCGTTCTTAGCTGCATGTGGTGGCGGTAGTGATGAAAAAGAGACAGGCACTACTGACAAAGAAGCAAAACAAGAAATTAAAGCTTTGGAGTCAGCGAAGATTCCTTCAATGGATAGTGTAATGGCTCAAGATACTGTAAGTTTCTCAACATTAAACAATGTAAACGAAGGTTTATATCGTCTTGACCAAAATCAAGAGGTTGTTCCAGGAATGGCTGATGGTGATCCTGAAATTAGCGAAGATGGAACAGTTTACACTTTTAAATTAAGAGATGCAAAATGGTCAAACGGTGACCCTGTTACTGCACACGATTTCGTATTTGCTTGGAAGCGTGCAATTGACCCAGCAAATGCTTCTCCGTATGGTCCATATATGATGGATGGAAAAATTAAAGGTGCAGCAGAAATTTCTGCAGCAGCTGCAGCGAAAAAAGAGTACAATCTTGACACTTTAGGTGTTAAAGCAATTGATGATAAGACTTTAGAAGTTACATTAGAAAGACCAATTCCATACTTTAAATCTTTAATGGCATTCCCAACGTTCTATCCACAAAACCAAAAGTTTGTTGAAGAACAAGGCGAAAACTATGCTAAGACAGGTGAAAACCTAGTATATAATGGTCCATTCACATTAGAATGGGGCGGAAGCACAGAAGCATCATGGAAATATAAAAAGAATGAAAACTATTGGGATGCAGATACAGTTAAGTTAGAAGAGGTTCAATGGAATGTTATCCAAGAGCCAAGCACTGCTGCAAACCTATTTGATACAGGGGAAGCTGATATTACACCGAAGCTTTCATCTGATATAGTTCCACAATATGAAGGTGACGAAAGATTAGTTAACTGGTTAGAGCCAACAATTTTCTGGTTAAAAATGAACCAAAAAGAAAATAAAGCGTTACAAAACCCTGATATTCGTAAGGCGATTGCACAAGCGATCAATAAAGAAGACTTTGTAAATGGTGTATTAAACAACGGATCAATCGTTGCGAACTATGCAGTTCCACAAGAATTCGTTCATGATGAATCAGGTAAAGATTTCCGTGAAATTAATGGGAATGAATTATTACCTTATAATGTAGATGCTGCAAAAGAATCTTGGGAAAAAGGTTTAGCAGCTATTGGAACTGACAAAGTTGAAGTTAGATACTTAACAGATGATACTGAATCAGCTAAGAAAACTGCTGAATACATTAAAGAACAATTAGAATCAAACTTACCAGGTATTTCGGTTGTTGTTGAAAGTGTACCATTCAGCGTCCGTTTAGACCGTGAAAACACACAAGACTATGACCTTCAAATGGCTGGTTGGGGTCCTGACTATTTAGACCCAATGACATTCTCTGACTTGTGGTTAACAGGCGGAGGAAATAACAAGATGAGCTATTCAAATCCTAAATATGACAAACTTGTAAAAGATGCTCAAACAACTTTAGCTCAAAAACCTGCTGAACGTTATCAAGCTTTAGCTGAGGCTGAAAAAGTATTATTAGAAGAAGATGCTGCGATTGCACCAATTTATCAACGTTCTTCTAACATCTTAGTGAGTGAAAAAGTTGAAAACTTCACATATCACTTAGTTGGTCCTGAATATAGCTACAAATGGACTTCTGTAAAATAATTTTTTAGCTTTTAAGTCATTTAGATTCTAATTGACAATTATTTAGAAAGAGAGAGTATATTGACTGTCAATATACTCTCTTTTCCCTTGTTGGAAAAATGTCGAATATTGTTGAAAATTCAAAAAATAATAGGAGGTGCTCCTTATGGTGAAATATTTAGCTCAACGAATAATTTACATGATCATAACTCTATTTTTAATCGCCACATTGACCTTTTTCCTCATGAAAATTATCCCGGGTACTCCATTTTCGAATGCAAGTAAACTTACGGAAGCACAGCTATCGATCATGATCGATAAATACGGGCTGGGAGAACCTATTCCAGTTCAATATATGAATTATATGTTGAATTTACTGAAAGGTGATTTAGGCGTTTCTTTCCAATTTGATAATACAGGTGTTACGGAAATTATCAAAAATAGTATTGGTCCTTCTGCGATTTTAGGATTCCAAGCCATTTTATTTGGAACACTATTTGGAATTATTTTGGGGGTTATCGGTGCGTTAAGACAAAATACTTGGGTTGATTATAGTTCAACATTTATTGCTGTTCTTGGTAAATCAATTCCTTCATTTGTTTTTGCGGGATTATTACAATACTACTTAGCTGTTAAACTAGGTTGGTTTCCGGTTGCCTTTTGGCGAGGTCCTGAATATACAGTGTTGCCGACAATCGCACTTGCGATGTTCCCGCTAGCAACAGCTTCACGTTTTGTGCGAACAGAAATGGTGGAAGTACTAGAGTCGGATTATATTACATTAGCAAAAGCAAAGGGAGCTAGCTGGTTTGATATTGCATTTAAGCATGCGCTTCGAAACGCATTAATTCCAGTTATAACAGTATTAGGTCCATTAGCGGTTAGCTTAATGACAGGTTCATTAGTTGTAGAAAGAATTTTTGGTATCCCAGGTATCGGGGAGCAATTTGTTAAATCGATTCAAGTAAATGATTATCCTGTTATTATGGGAACAACGATTTTATTTGCTGTTTTATTTGTTGTTGTTATTCTTATCGTTGATATTTTATATGGAATTATAGATCCGCGGATTCGCATAGCGGGAGGGAAAAAATAATGACACAAGAAAAAATAGATAAGAAAAAATTCCTACCCGCTGAAATTTCTACTGGTCAAAGTGAGAAAATTTCAAAACCAAGCCTAAATTATTGGCAAGATGCATGGTTAAGGGTAAGAAAAAATAAAGGTGCGCTTGTAAGTTTGATTGTCCTTATTGTACTAACGATTATGGCGTTAGTTGGTCCACATTTAAATGGACATGATTATAAAGAGCAAAATATAAAGCATAATAATTTACCGCCAAGAATTCCAGTGTTAGAAAATGTTAGCTGGTTGCCTTTTGACGGGGAATTAGAAAATAAAAGTGGAGAAGTATACGACGCCTATGAACGAAAGAATGTTGATGAGTACTATTGGTTTGGTACTGACAGCTTAGGTCGTGATATATTTACACGCGTTTGGAAAGGAACACAAGTTTCCTTATATATTGCCCTATTAGCTGCATTAATTGATATGGTCATTGGTGTATTATACGGAGCAATTTCAGGATTTGTCGGTGGAAGAACAGATAATATTATGCAACGGATAACAGAAATATTAGTAGGTATTCCAAACTTAGTTATCGTTATTTTAATGATATTAGTTCTTGATCCGGGGATTTGGTCCATTACGCTTGCGTTAACGATTACAGGATGGGTCGGAATGGCCAGGGTTGTACGTGCACAAGTATTGAAGCTTAAGCAACAGGAATATATATTAGCAGCACGAACATTAGGACTTTCTAATACAGGAATTATCGGAAAGCATTTAATTCCAAACCTTGCAGGGGTAATTATTATTAATACGATGTTTACGATTCCGAATGCAATCTTTTTCGAAGCATTCTTAAGCTTCATCGGTTTAGGGCTTCAAGCACCACATGCTTCCTTAGGTACATTAATTGATGATGGCTTTAAAGTTTTACAGCTCTACCCATATCAAATGATTATTCCTGGAATTATCATTAGTTTGATTATGATTTGTTTTAATATGATTGCAGATGGATTGCGTGATGCACTTGATCCGAAAATGCGTGACTAGAAGAGGTAGGTGAAAAATAATGGAAAAAATTCTTGAAGTGAAAGACTTGAACATCTCCTTTCATACGTTTGCAGGTGAAGTTCAAGCTATCCGTGGAGTAAATTTTGATTTATATAAAGGTGAAACACTTGCTATAGTTGGGGAATCAGGATCAGGGAAATCTGTTACATCTAAAGCGATTATGCATTTATTGCCACCATCGAACTCGGAAATTAAAAAAGGTGAGATTCTTTTTGAAGGAAAAGATATAGCAAAGCTATCTGATAAACAGATGCAAAAAATTCGTGGGAAAGACATTTCAATGATTTTCCAAGATCCAATGACTTCTTTAAATCCAACAATGAAAATTGGTAAGCAAATTATTGAACCAATTATTAAGCACCAAAATTTAAGTAAGTCTGCTGCTAAAGAACGTGCTATTGATATTTTGAAGTTAGTAGGTATTCCAAACCCTGAAATTCGCTTTAACCAATATCCACACCAATTCTCAGGTGGAATGAGACAAAGGGTTGTTATTGCTATTGCTCTTGCGTGTAATCCGAAGGTGCTAATTGCTGACGAGCCAACAACTGCATTGGATGTTACGATTCAAGCGCAAATTTTAGAATTGATGAAAGAATTGCAGAAAAAAATTGAAACATCAATTATTTTTATTACTCATGATCTCGGTGTTGTTGCTAATGTTGCAGATCGTGTAGCAGTTATGTACGGTGGAAAAATAGTAGAAATTGGTACTGTTGATGAGGTGTTTTACAATCCACAACATCCGTATACTTGGGGATTAATTAGTTCAATGCCAAGTTTAGATACAGAGGAAGAAGAATTATATGCGATTCCTGGTACGCCACCAAACTTACTTAATCCACCAAAAGGTGACGCATTTGCACCTAGAAATCAGTATGCAATGCAAATTGACCTTGAGGAGCAACCACCAATGTTTAAAGTGTCTGAGACACATTATGCGGCAACTTGGTTATTGCATCCCGATGCACCAAAGGTAGAACCACCTGAGGCAGTAAAGAGACGTCAACGTAAATTCCCTGAAAAAGGAGGGAACTAATTATGGCAGAGAGAGAAAAATTAGTTGAAGTAAAAAATTTAAAGCAATACTTTAATGTAGGAAAACCAAATGAAGTTCGTGCAGTTGACAATATCTCATTTGATATTTATAAGGGTGAAACATTAGGTTTAGTTGGTGAATCTGGTTGTGGTAAATCGACAACAGGACGTACAATTATCAGACTGTATAATGCTACAGATGGTGAAGTTCTCTTTAATGGTGAAAACGTCCACGGTAAAAAGACAAATGCGCAATTAAGGCAATTTAATCGTAAAATGCAAATGATTTTCCAGGATCCTCAGGCTTCATTGAATCCTAGAATGAAGGTATCGGATATTATTGCTGAAGGCATTGATATCCATGGACTAGCGAAATCAAAAGAAGAACGAATGAATCGTGTCTATGAGCTTCTTGAAACTGTTGGGTTAAATAGAGAGCATGCAAACCGTTATCCACATGAATTTAGTGGTGGACAACGTCAACGGATCGGAATTGCTCGTGCGCTTGCAGTTCAGCCTGAATTTATCATTGCGGATGAACCAATTTCTGCACTAGACGTTTCGATTCAAGCACAAGTTGTAAACTTAATGAAAAAGCTCCAAAAAGAAAAAGGCTTAACGTATTTATTTATTGCACATGACCTTTCAATGGTTAAATATATTAGTGACCGAATCGGTGTTATGTACTTTGGTAAGCTTGTAGAACTTGCAGATGCCGATGAATTATACAATAACCCAATTCATCCGTATACACAATCACTATTATCAGCTATTCCTTTACCAGATCCTGATTATGAGCGTACACGTGTCAGAAAGGTTTACGATCCGAGCAAACATAATTATAAAAAGGATGAAGAAGTTTCATTCCGTGAAGTGAAAAAAGGTCATTTTGTCATGTGCTCACAAAGTGAATTTGAGCAATATCAGAAACAATATTCATAATATAAATGAAAAATGATTCTAGAAAGTACATCTCCACAACGATAAAGATATGGAGAATCAGTACTTTTTAGAATCTTTTTTTTGTTTTTTTGTATTCGAGTCAAAGTAGAAATTAAATCATAAAGAATATGTAACAACAATCATAACAAATACACAAATTGTTTATCCTAAAAGAATAATGAGTAAAGGGGACTGTCCCCAAACAATTTAAAGGAGAAGAACGATGAATTGGTATGAAAAGCTAAATCAGTATTTTCCGATTGAAGAAATGAAGTCTAAGGAGCATATGGAGATTTTACTTAAAGAAAGATCTGATATTTATCATAAGGATGAAGGGAAAAACCATGTCCTTATGTATGCTGAGCTTGAGAATTTTATTTTTATTGATTATCTTTTTGTATCAAAAGACGCCCGTGGTGAAGGGCTAGGACATAAGTTGATTGAGAAGCTAAAGAAAAAGGGAAAACCAATTATTCTTGAAGTGGAGCCGGTGAATTACGAGGATACGGATTCGGAGAAACGACTGAGATTTTATAAAAGGGAAGGGTTTAAGCATGCACAGTCTATCGGATATGAACGACGCTCCTTAGCTACAAATGAAAAGAATAAAATGGAAATTCTTTATTGGGCTCCTAATGAAGCATCAGAAGAAAATGTGTACGAGGCGATGGTGAAAACATATAATCTCATTCACACATATAAGGACAAGGAACTCTACGGAGAAGCTTATGAAGATGTCGAAGAGGTTCTTACGTTGGATGACAATCCAGAAAATAACTCAAACATTTTCGATAAGATATAAGTAATTGAGAATGGGAAAATAAAATTTTGGTAAGGGAAATGCTGTGAAGTGACCTTGTATAATAGAAAAATAAAAAAAATAAACATGATAAAATACAGTTATTTTAACGTTTGTAATCGTATTGTCACAGTTTTTACGTATATTGCTATATGCATACTTACTTTTTTATAGTATAATAAAAACATAAATTCTTATTTAAAGTAATTTCAATTACAGCAATATACGATTTAACTCATTCTATAGGTAGAGGAGTGAAGGATGAATGGTCACATTATATACATCACCAAGCTGTACTTCATGTAGAAAAGCAAAAGCATGGTTAGAAGAACATAATATATCTTATGTTGAACGAAATATTTTTTCTGAGCCTTTGACTATTCAAGAAATAAAAGAAATTTTAAGAATGACAGAGGATGGTACAGACGAAATTATTTCAACAAGATCAAAGACTTTTCAAAAATTAAATATAAATCTTGAAACAATGCCTTTACAGGATTTATACCAATTAATTCAGGACAATCCTGGATTGCTTCGTCGCCCGATAATCATTGACGAAAAACGACTTCAGGTTGGTTACAATGAAGATGAAATTCGTCGTTTCCTTCCACGTCGCGTTCGTACTTATCAGCTAAGAGAAGCGCAACGTTTAGTGAACTAGAAATTTTTTATAAGGCAAATGAGAGAGAATGACCATTTTACATTTTGGTTATTCTTTATCATTTGCCTATTTTTATTTTTTAGTTCTTACTAATAAAAAAGGATCTAACAATAAATTGATTGATACTTTAATTATAGTTTTGTGACTTGTGCTGTTGATTTGAATTAATATGTAGACTTCTGTGGGACATAGCGAGGAAAGTAAGGCACATGCAGGGGAGAACAGAGGGAGGCATGATGTCCGCTTAGCTGAAATCGTAAACGGACATCAACTATTTTTTGTTAAATAAACTACTAATAAAAAATTTAGCTTTTATTTCTTTCGTGCTGGATTGATACTGACCATTAGTTGGAAAATAACCCCTGCTAACAAAATAAATGAGGTTGTTAATAAAGGTAAGCTTTGTGCTATTATCGGATGGGACTGATAAATAGTTTGCAGCTGGTTATCATGAGCAATCATCTTACCGGCAGTGAAGGCAAGTAAGCCTCCGCCAACATAGATTAGTAACGGATATTTTGTTAATAAATAGAGTATGATTTTACTTCCCCAAATAATGATTGGAATTGAGATAAATAAACCAATGACGACAAGTAATTTATGCCCCTGTGCTGCTCCTGCTATTGCAATAACATTGTCAAATCCCATTAACAGGTCTGCTAACACAATTGTTTGAATCGCTTTCCATAATGAACCATGACTTTTTATTTGATTTGTTTCTTCGTTTTTCCCTGTAAGTAAGTGAAACGCAATATATAATAGAAAAATTCCGCCAATTAATTGTAGAAAAGGTATATCTAATAAGGAGACCGCTATCATCGTAATGCAAATACGGACTATAATCGCTAATAAGGTGCCTAGTATAATTGCTTTGTTACGCTGAATAACGGGTAGATTGCGACAAGCCATAGCAATAACTACTGCATTATCTGCTCCTAGGACTAAATCAATGCCAATAATGATAAATAGTGATAGAAGAAATTCCTGTTCCATATAATAAACCCTCTTTCAGCTTAGTAACTGCTCGTACAATTATATGAAAACATTTATAAAATATGATTTAGATCACGCTAACGATGGTGAAATTTTGTCCTATATTTTCGTGGGAATTTTTAAGAACACGCTGTATAAAGGGATAAAGCAAAGCGAATGGTACAGAATAACTTTTACTATTTCGTCTATTGTAGAGAAGCATGTCTCTTCACTTTTCTTAATGGATAGGTTAAATAACTGTTTTTAAGATTTCAGAGTTTTTTTATTTCCTTTATGCACTTTTTATCATAAAATAGGAGTACAAGATTCAATCATCACTTTTGAAGGTTTTATTAGGTATTTGGAGAATTTTGCTGACTTTAGCAGATACCTACTAACACTTTCTCTTTGCCCAAGTGGTTAAATTTTCTGCAAATTGGGTAAAGTGTAGGAAGTACAACTACCTCATATGGAGGGAGTTGTCCCTTCAACATCTTATATAGAAGGGAAGGTTAAGAGTAATGGAAATCGAACGTATTAATGAAAATACTGTAAAGTTTTACATTTCGTATCTCGATATTGAAGAGCGCGGCTTTGACAGAGATGAAATATGGTATAACCGCGATCGAAGTGAGGAGCTTTTCTGGGAAATGATGGATGAAGTCCATGAGGAAGAGGAATTTATGGTTGAAGGCCCACTCTGGATTCAAGTCCAAGCACTTGATAAAGGTTTGGAAGTAATTGTAACAAAAGCACAATTATCGAAAGATGGACAAAAGTTAGAGCTTCCAATATCAGATGAAAAACTAAAAGAGCTTCCAATCGATGAAAATGTAGAATCGTTATTAGGAAATTTTAATAAACAAGATGATGCAATTGATGAGCTTGTTGAAGAGATTGAACATGAGCTTCAATTTGTGATCAAATTTAATGATATAGAAAATGTTATATCCTTGGCGAAATGCTCAGTGTTGCCGGGGATGACAAATCATTTATTCTCACTTGACCAATCCTATTATCTATTTATTGAATTTAATGATGAGGTGGACGATGATGAGATTGAGAATACTTTAAGCATCATATTAGAGTATGGACAAGAATCTCGTGTTACAATTCACCGACTTGAGGAATATGGGAAGGTCATTGCGAAAGATAATGCATTAAAGGTAATTAATAAGCATTTTGCATAATAAAATATAGATAATGGAACAATTGCAATATATAAATATCCATTATTCATTTTGATTAAACCTGATTTAAAATTTTAAATCAGGTTTTTTTATTAATGGTTGTGACAAGATAATTTAAGATGGAGAATCAATGTATACAAAGCAAAATATAATAATGGAAAATAAAAAGTTTTGTCATATCATTCCGTAGGCTAAGTGCGTTTAGTTTCATCTAAGTAAGGGAAAAAGTAAAAGAAAGTAAGTAAGGTGAAACGATGAAAAATATATTCCGGCTGCTGTTATTTATTGCTTTATCTGCATCATTTGTCCTATTAACAAAAAATCTTTGGGGAGATTTTGTTGTTGGCATCGTTAGTATTGTTTTTACATTATCAATAATCTTTATATGTATCGTTATTTTTTTAGAAAATCGTCACCCTTCACATACAATTACTTGGTTAGTTGTCCTTGGTGGTTTTCCGTTAGTCGGTTTCTTTTTTTATTTATTTTTTGGACGGAACATTAAAAAAAGACGACTTTTTGCTAAAAAAGCATTAACCGATGAAAAGGCATTTTTAGAAATAGAAGGAAATCATTCTTCCTATCAAGATAAAATGGCACATATGGGAGAGCATCAGCAATTATTGTTTAAGCTTGCTCATCGATTAGGGCATAGCCCAGTCTCCTTTGGAACGAAGACAAAGGCATTAACAAATGGTGATGAAACCTTTGCCCACATATTTCATGAAATTAAACAGGCTAAGCATCATATTCACCTGGAATATTATATCGTGAGACATGATGAAGTAGGACAGACGTTAAAAAATTTACTCATAGAAAAAGCGAAGGAAGGTGTGGAAATTCGCTTTTTATATGATGCAGTTGGCTGCTGGAAGCTATCGAAAAAGTACTTAAAGGAAATGAAGGCTGCAGGAATTGAAGTAGTTCCGTTTTTACCAGTGAAATTTCCATTGCTTAATAATAAAATAAACTTTCGTAATCATCGAAAAATAATTATTATAGACGGCTCAATCGGTTTTGTAGGAGGATTAAATATTGGTGATGAATATTTAGGAAGAAATATGAATTTTGGCTTTTGGCGTGATACACATTTGTTGATAAAGGGAGAGGCAGTTAGGACGCTTCAAATGATTTTTTTGCAGGATTGGTATTACATGACAGATAAAAAGCTATTATCACAAACCTATTTAACGTCCTCAAAAGATAAGCCAGAGCAAACTGGAGGAGTCCAGCTTATTGCAGGGGGACCTGATAATAAATGGGATGTTATCAAAAATCTCTTCTTTTCAATGATTATTTCAGCTAAACAGTCGATATGGATTGCATCACCTTATTTTATACCTGATGAGGACATACTGACAGCATTAAAGGTTGCTGCATTAAGCGGACTTGATGTTAGATTGCTTATTCCAAAGCATCCAGACAAGAAAATTGTTTACTATGCATCACGCTCATATTTCCCTGAATTATTAGATGCAGGAGTTAAGGTATATGAATATGAAAAAGGCTTCCTTCATTGCAAAATAATAATTGTCGATTATGAATTAGCATCGATTGGTACTGCCAATATGGATATGAGAAGCTTTCATTTGAACTTTGAAGTTAACGCTTTTCTTTATCGAACTGGAAGTACACAAACGCTTGTTAATGAATATTTAATTGATATTGACAATTCAAAAGCAATAGTTAAAGAGGAATTTTCTAGAAGGCCATTTTACAAAAAACTTTTTGAATCTACGGCAAGATTGCTATCTCCCTTATTATAAGGGAGTTTTTTTTATCAATTTACTTGAAAAATTCACTTTCACCAATTTGCAATCTACTTTCAAATTTGGATAATGAACGTATTGTATTTTGCAAAGAAAGAATACATAGTATTGCAATTGCAACTACACAATGTTGCAACTTGACATGGAGCCTCTGCGGGCATGAGTCTCAAGCCAAGAAGCCAGCAAGATCAAGGGCTGGCTTTGCCACGAAAGGCTATCATGCCCACCACTCCATGTAAAGTAGCAACGACAAATCAGCTTGCAATACTCTGCACTTTTATTTTGCAATACACACGTATATAGAAAGGAAGTGAAGCTCTTGTTTGTCGCTCAAAACGAAAAAGGAGTTTTAATAAATGTGGCAGAAAGGAAATGGACAAAGGATCGGCTAAGGAGCTTAAGAGATCATTCTGACTTTTTCTGTCCAGTATGTAATAGTGAAGTAGAGCTAAGAATCGGAAATATTGTATCAGCTCATTTCGCTCATAAGAAAATTTCAGGATGTACAGAACAGCATGAAGCGGAAAGTAGTTACCATTTACAGGGGAAGCTCGATTTATACGACTGGCTCAAGCATAACAAAGCGGTTAGGAATGTAAAACTAGAGCCATACCTACCTAAAATCAAACAACGTCCAGATTTATTAGCTGAAACGGAGAATGAAATCGTAGCAATTGAATTTCAATGCTCAACGACAGATTCAAAAATTCTCGTAAAAAGAACCGAAAATTATCAAAGCTTACAAATGAAGCCTCTATGGTTATTGGGAGCAAAAAGGTTAACTCGTGTTGGGATGACTTCATTTTCTATTACGCCGTTTCAATGGCACCTAACAAACTTTACTGATCACGGTGAGCCTCCGCAATTATATTGCTATTGTAGCCAAACGAAGGCATTTATTGTCCTAGATTCAATTATCCCCTTTTCACCCCGGTTAATTTTTGCCACACATCAGAAGATTCCAATTAATTCGATTACCTTTAAGGAATTAATAAATATAAAAATAAACAGGAGAACATTGTATGACAATTGGTTTGCCCATGTGAAAAGATTCCGTTTACAATTAAAAAGCTTTCAATCGAAAGAATCATCTCTCCTAAATATAACACTATATAAAGAAAAACAAACCCCAATCACCTTTTTGCCTTCACATGCTTTTCTCCCGCTTAAAACCGCCTATTTAATTGAAACAGCTAGCTATATTTGGCAAGGATGGCTTTTGCTTTTTCTAGATAAATATTCAATCGGGAAGGAAATACTGTTTCAGGATATTTACTATTTTTTTAAGAATAGAGTCAAGGAAAAAGCAATTAAAATAAGAAGTCTATACCAGACAAACATTCATTACAGTTATGTCATAAGAGAGTACTTAAACAAGCTTTGCTTATTATCTATCTTAAAAATGAGCTCGGAAAGAAAATATATGAAAATTTCACATATAAGGTGGGAAACCAATCTAGAACAAATCATTCATCATGATACACAGTTAATGGAACAGGTTAACAAAATTTTCCGCTAATTGAATAGCAACACTTTTTTTGAACACATTAAAAGAGAGATATTCAATTAGAGGTGATCATATGTTTAATAAGAAGCAAAAGAAAAATAATCCTTTTCTTTTTACAGCATCATTAATAGGTACAGGTTTAGCAGCTTACTATTTGACAAAAGAAGCATTGCAGGGAGAAGATAGAGGTACATCATACTCACCCAACCAATTTCACAACGAACGTGAAAATGACAATTAATTTGCATTGGCGGAATAAAAAGCAGGAGGTTGAGTATGAAATATAGAAGAAATCTAGTAGTCATTTTTACAACATTTACATTCATTAGTTCAGTCATAACCAGCTCCGCAAATGCCATTACTAATTCTGAAGGGGGAATCACAATGTCAGAACAAACTGCAGTTAAGAAGCTTCCAGCTAGAAGTGAAATTAAAAAAGAGGATACTTGGAGATTAGAGGATATTTTTGAAACGGATCAAGCTTGGGAACAAGAATTTGCAGAGATAAAAGCTGCATTACCAAAGCTTGCAGAATTCAAAGGTAAACTTGGAAATAGTGCTGAAGATTTATATGAGGCACTTACTTATCAAGATAAGGTTATGGAAAGACTTGGGAAACTTTATACATACGCACATATGAGATATGACCAAGATACAACAAACTCTACTTATCAAGCATTAAATGACAGGGCTAGAAACTTATATACACAAGCTGCTAGCTTAAGTTCATATATTGTCCCAGAGCTTTTAGCTGTTGATGAAGCGAAAATTAAACAATTTATAAATGAGAAAAAAGAATTAAAGCTTTATGAGCATGCACTAGATGAAATAAACCGTCAACGTCCACATGTTTTATCAGCTGAGCAAGAGGAGCTTCTTGCGCAAGCATCAGAAGTATTAGGTTCATCAAGTAATACTTTTGGTATGTTGAACAATGCGGATTTAACTTTCCCAACAATTAAGGATGAGAACGGTGAAGAGGTTGAAATTACGCATGGCCGCTATATCCGCTTCTTAGAAAGTGAAGATCGTCGAGTAAGAGAAGATGCATTTAAAGCAGTTTACAAAACTTATGGTGATTTTAAAAATACATTTGCTAGTACGTTAAGTGGAACTGTTAAGAAGGATAATTTTAGCGCAAAAGTCCGCAACTATGATTCTGCGCGACAAGCAGCATTAAGCAGCGATAATATACCTGAATCAGTTTATGAAAATTTGATTAGCACAGTACATGACCATTTAGATTTATTACAACGATATGTAAAGCTAAGAAAAGATGTGCTTGGGCTATCTGAAGTTCATATGTATGATTTATACACTCCGCTAGTAAAAGATGTAAAGATGGAAGTTACGTATGATGAAGCAAAGGAATATATTTTAAAGGGTCTTGCACCTTTAGGTGAGGAATACTTATCGATTTTAAAAGAAGGCTTTGAAAATCGCTGGGTCGACGTTCATGAGAATAAGGGGAAACGAAGTGGTGCCTATTCCTCAGGTGCTTATGGAACAAATCCATATATCCTTATGAACTGGCAGGATAATGTGAATAATTTATTTACATTAGCACACGAATTTGGACATTCTGTTCATAGCTATTATACGAGGAAAAATCAACCATATCCGTATGGTAATTATTCAATTTTTGTTGCTGAGGTTGCGTCTACATGTAATGAGGCATTGCTAAATCATTACTTATTAGAAACAATTGAGGATAAGCGTCAGCGTCTTTACTTATTAAATCATTTCTTAGAAGGATTTAGAGGTACAGTATTCCGTCAAACGATGTTCGCAGAATTTGAACATATTATTCATCAGAAGGCACAAGAGGGTGAGCCTTTAACACCTGAGCTTTTAACAAAAATCTATTATGATTTGAATAAACAGTATTTTGGCAATGACATTGTTATCGACGAGGAAATTGGCTTAGAGTGGGCAAGAATTCCTCATTTCTACTACAACTATTATGTTTACCAATATGCAACAGGCTATAGTGCAGCAACCGCATTAAGCAATCAAATTCTTGAGGAAGGGCAGCCAGCTGTTGAGCGTTACATTGACTTCTTAAAAGCAGGAAGCTCAGATTATCCAATTGAAGTTCTTAAAAAAGCTGGTGTTGATATGACATCATCATCTCCAATTGAAGAGGCATGTAAAGTGTTTGAAGAAAAATTAACTGAAATGGAAAAGCTATTAGCTGAATTAAAATAATAAGCTCATATTGATCAGTGGAGGCAAGTTAAGCCGCCACTGATTTTTTATGGAGGTTGTTTATGGGAACAAATTAAAATCCCTTAAATGTTTTGCGATGATTAATAAGATATAAAGTGATGAATAGTGAAATAAATAATAATGGAGAAGTAATGAAGATGGGAACTATCTCCATTAATGCTAAAATGTTCAGGAAAAACAAGATAACTGTGATCACTCCTACGATAATTATCCACATCAATGTATTAATTCCTCCCTTTCTTCTTTAAAATACGGGTGATTCTTACTGGAATACAGATACGTGAAAAGGTATTAAAATATTTCTCCACATGTTGATGTTAGTATTCTATATGAAAGTGGATGTCCATTTATCACGATTTTCCCTTATTAAATCTGGGCACTTTTATAAGGATGTGTTTTGGAAAGTATAGGTGATGTTTTAAGAGGGCTTGCTATAAGAGTAAATACATAGAGAAGCTCCAAAAGATACGTAGTTATAGTTAAGACATTTATCGGAAATCTGCCAAGATATTTATCTTGAAAAATAAAAACAAAAGATAGATGAAAATACCTTTGTTTTGAAAAATGAGTTTTTACAAATATATGTAAGAGTTATTATGTAAGGAAATTAAAATTTTTTGTGAAATTTTTGTGAAATACGGCGCTCGCCCTTGTCAAATTACGACAAGATTTGATATTATAAAGATGTGAAATTAATCACAAAACAAACATTTACCCCTTTGTTTGACCGTGAAAAATTTCTCCCATCCCCTTTGTTGTCGTTAAGACATAAAGAAGAAGACTCTATACATTCGTGTATAGAGTCTTCTTTATTTTATTAGAATTCTATGATTATCGTTATTTTATCTACAATAAAAAGACTGGAACTTTTAGCGAGGCCACTGAAAAACTTACGTTTTTTAATTTTATTTCAAGATCGTAAACGAAAAAGGCGACTATCCGTTCATTTTTTGGACGGATAGTCGCCTTTCTTTATAGACTTTTTCACTTTAT